>VGYC01000031.1 GCA_016873095.1 Planctomycetota bacterium
CAAGTGCCGAATCAGCGCCAGCACCGCTGCGGGTGTCGCGGCGAGATCAGCTTCAGAAACAACCGGAGAAGCATCCATGCCAGCTGCAAGGATACCCCATTCCGAGTAGAAAACGCTAGACTGACCTGTGAACGGTTACGGTTCTTCCCGTGTGCCTTGTCAGGTCCATTGCGGCCGTCTCCGCCGACGGTCCGGAAACAGACGTACATTACCTTTGATCGATGCCTTCGCAATTCTACCAACCCGACCGCTCGCCGCCACTCCCAACTCGACTCCTGATCCCTGCTGCCTGGCTCCTGACTCTTGACCCCAGCCCGACACTGGCCAACCGCCGCGCTGCACCATAAAGTAACGCCCATTACGCGAGGAATCCATCCGGTTTGGAGCGGGATGCCGTGGGCGAACTTCTCAGCGGAATTTTTTCCTCTCCTTACTGGCCTTACGCGCTGGCCTTGGTCTCGGCCATGCTGCTCATCGGCTTCATGCTGGTGTCGGCCATCTTCTCGGTTTGGATGGAGCGAAAGGTCGCGGGCCGTATCCAGGATCGACTCGGTCCAACGCGCGTCGGCGGCAAGTTCGGCTGGCTGCAAACCCTCGCCGACGGCATGAAGCTGCTCGTCAAGGAAGACATCATCCCCGCCTCGGCCGATCACTTTCTCTTCCGCCTGGGGCCGTATATCGCCCTGGTCGGCTCGTTCCTGGCGTTCATTGCCCTGCCCTACGGCAACAATGTCGTCGCCAATGACATGAACATCGCCGTCTTCTTCATGCTGGCGGTGCTGTCCACGGAAGTTTTCGGCGTCATCCTCATCGGCTACGGCTCGGGGAGCAAGTGGTCGCTGTTTGGCGGCATGCGCGAGGCTGCCCAGATGGTGAGCTACGAGGTGCCAATGGCCCTGTGCGTCATCGTGCCGGTGATCGTGGCGCATACGATGAACCTGAGCGATTTCGCCCGCGTCGATCCCAGCGCGCCGATGCTGGAGTCACGCAGCCTGATGTGGAACTGGTACATCTTCCACGACCCGTTCACGTTCTGCGCCTTCTGGACGTACTTCACCTGCGCGACGGCCAGCTGCAAGCGCGCTCCCTTTGACCTGGCCGAGGCGGAGAGCGAACTCGTGGCCGGGTTTCACACGGAATACAGCGGCTTTCGCTGGCTATCGATCTTCATGGCCGAGTATGGCAGCATGTTCGCCGTCAGCGGCATTGCCTGCCTGCTTTTCCTGGGCGGCTGGCACATCGGAGTCTTGCCGGACGATATCAGCAATCTGCTGGGCGGATACAACGGCGCCAGCAACATTTACCTTTGGGTTCTGGGCAATGTCGTCAACGTCGTCGTCTTCATTGCCAAGGGCTGGACACTGGTGTTCATCATGATGTGGGTGCGCTGGACGTTGCCGCGGCTGCGCATCGATCAGGTGATGATGACCTGTCTCAAGTATCTACTGCCGATCAGCTGTGTCCTGCTCATGGGAGTGAGCATGTGGAGCCTGCTGGTCCCGTACGTGGTGCAGAAGTACTTTCCATGGGGCATGTTCGCCGCCTGCATCCTCCTCGGACTGATGGTCCTTCGGCAGATGATTTTCTGGGCCAAGGAGCCGCCCGGCACCGGCATGCCCGGCATGTGGAGCATGACGGGCATGAGCAGCTATCAAGGAGCAAAGCCAAAGTGATTATTGAAGTTTGATTTTTTTGATTGCCAATCAAAAAACAAAAATCAAAAATTCAAGCGTGTGATATGGACTCAGTTGCGCAGCCAATTCTGTTCTGGATCATCGCGACCGCGACGGCGACCTGCGCCATTGCCGTCGTGGTGTCGCAGAACATTGTGCGCGCGGCGACGTGGCTGTTGTTTTCGCTGGGTGGGACCGCGGGCATCTTCTTCTTGCTCGGGGCCGACCTCGTTGGGGCCACGCAGATTCTCGTCTATGTCGGCGGGACGCTGATTCTGCTGGTCTTTGGCGTGATGCTGACAGCGCAGGGGCCATTCATCACCATGAAGACGGGAGCGGCGGAGTGGGTGATCTCGGCCGTCGTTGGCTTGCTCTTCTTCGGCGTGCTCGCCGTGACGGCGTTTTCCGTCGGCAGCGTTGCGGCGAAGAACGACGGCAGACTGGAACCGCCCGGCCGCACCGTCAAGGAGTATGCACCCAAATTGAACCTTGTGGAAGCCTCGAAGTCGGCGAGTTCCTCCGCCATCCTGGGCCAGGGTTTTCTCGGCGTCGGTGTCGGGCCGGCCCATCTGAATGCCAAGGGCAAGCCGGAGCGGGCCAACTACTTGCTGCCGTTTGAAATCGTCTCGGTGCATCTGCTCGTGGTGCTGATCGGCGCCGCCTATCTCGCCCGGGCCAAGCGACGGCGACGGGGGACGGCATGAGCCCGATCGGCCTGGAACATTACCTGACCTTGGCGGCGATTCTGTTCGTGTGCGGGGCCGTCTGCATGGCCACCAAGCGCAACGCCATCGGCGTGCTCATCGGCGTCGAACTGGTCTTGAACGGGGCCAACATCAACCTCGTCGCCTTTGCCCACTTCAATCCTGCCTTCGAGATCGAGGGCATGACCTTCGCCCTCTTCGTCATCGTGCTGGCGGCGGCGGAAGCGGCCGTGGCGCTGGCCATCGTCCTCAACTTCTACAACAACCACACCACGGTGGATGTCGATACGGCCGAGGACCTGAAAGGTTAGTGACTGTAATGCTTCCCCTGGACAAGCATCCCGGTTTGATCTACGTGGTGGCGACATTGTTGCCGCTCGCGTCGTTCGTGATCCTGCTGATCGCGGGCGGGGTGCGTCAATACCTGCGGCCGCGCAAGCAAGAAAGCTCCCTGGCTGGTACCCTGTACACGTTGCTTGGCGGCGACGCGCCGGGCAAGACCGCCGCCTACGTCGCCACGGCCGCCATCGGCCTGGCCTTTCTGTGCGCTGTTTACGGCTTCGTCAAGTTCAACAGCGAGGCCCATCATCTGAGCCACGAGATCAAGCACCTCAAGGAAGCGATCGTCGAGCTGAAGCACGAGGCCGAGCACGAAGGCGACAAGTTCGAGGCCAAGCTCAAGGCCAAGCAGGGCGAACTTGCGGAGAAGGAAGGACGCTGGTCCGGGCGCGTGAACTGGGTCGTGATCCTGCCGGGCGGCCTGAACGACAACAAGCACGGCACCGCACTGCAGGTCGGCTTCTACATCGATCAGCTCTCGGCCGTGATGTTCGCGATGGTGACGTTCATTGCCACGCTCATACATCTCTTCTCGATCGGCTACATGAGCGAGGAACTGCACCAGCCTGTGGCCGATCACGAGGTGCACACCGCGCACGGGCACTTGCATCGCCGCGGCCGCTTCGGCCGCTTCTTCCTGTTCCTGTCGCTCTTTTGCTTCTCGATGCTCAATCTCATCATCGCCGACAACCTGTTTCAGGTGTTCGTGAGCTGGGAGCTGGTGGGCATCTGCTCGTTCCTGCTGATCGGCTTCTATTATGAGCGCACCAGCGCGTCGAACGCGGCCAACAAAGCATTCATCACCAATCGCGTCGGCGACGCCGGCTTCATCATCGGCCTGCTGATCGTCTGGACCTACGTCGGCACATTGAACTTTCAGGAAGTGTTCGCGCGGATTCGCTGTCCGGACAAGGCGTTCTCGGCCGCACGCGGCGAGCACGGCAAGGTCGTGTCGCTGGAGTACGCCGGGCTGATCGTCCGCGCCAATCCGCAAGGCTCCAAGTCCGCCAACGAAGGTGACATGGTCAGCATCCTGAAGCCGGACGAAAGCATTCGCGCTGACACCCGTGTCATCATTTTCCCGCGCGAGCCGGACGGACACTTCGAGGGCGTCGGGCCGCAGTCACGCGCCGAAGTCAAGGAAATCGACGTGTTCGAGCGGCCCAGGCCCGACCAGTACAGTTCGATGCCATACTGGCTGCTGGTGGCGGCGGGGCTGGGAATCTTCCTGGGCTGCGTCGGCAAGTCCGCGCAGTTTCCGCTACACGTCTGGTTGCCGGACGCCATGGAAGGCCCGACCCCGGTCAGCGCGCTCATTCATGCCGCGACCATGGTGGCGGCGGGAGTCTATCTGGTCGGGCGTTGCTTTCCGCTGTTCACGCCGGAAGCGCAGCTGGTGATAGCCTACACCGGGGCCATCACGCTCACGGTGGCGGCCAGCATCGCCGTGGTCATGACCGATATCAAGAAGGTCCTCGCCTATTCCACCGTCAGCCAGCTCGGCTACATGATGCTGGCCCTGGGCGTCGGCGGCTGGGTGGCCGGCCTGTTCCACCTCATCACGCATGCCTTCTTCAAGGCGCTCTTGTTCCTGGGCTCCGGCAGCGTCATCTATGGCTGCCATCACCAGCAAGACATGCTCAAGATGGGCGGGCTGTATCCAAAGATGAAGATCACGGCCATCACCATGCTGACGGGCGTGCTGGCCATCGGCGGCATCCCGCTCTTCAGCGGCTATTACAGCAAGGACGCCATCATGGCCGATGCGCTCGGTTTCTTCATGGTCTACAAGCAGCACTTCCTGCTGTTCTTCCTGCCGCTCATCACGGCCGGCATCACGGCGTTTTACATGTCGCGGATGTGGTTCCTGACCTTTACCGGCAAGCCGCGTGACGCGCATGTCCACGAGCACGCCCACGAGTCGCCGTGGATCATGACGGTGCCGCTCATCATCCTGGCGTTCTTCAGCGTCAGCATCGCCTGGGGACCGGAGGAGGTCGCGCTGGAAAACACGTTGCATCACGCCATGCCGCACGCCGTGATGGCAGACTTTGGCGTCGAGCCGCTGGTGGACTCCGTGATCGTGCGAACGCCCGACGGCAGCAAGCGACGCGAGTTGACCTGGTCCGGCGGCAAGACGAAACCCTTGAGCGAGAATAGCCGGCACCTTGCCCATGAATACCACGATCTGGCCGGCACGATGGCACTGGGCATGGGCTTGGCGGGCATCTTGCTGGCGGCGTTGCTCTACTACTTCCGCGTGCTGGACCCGGCCGATAGCAAGGAGCAGTTTCCCGGCGTCTATCGCCTGCTGGCCAGCAAGTGGTACTTCGACGAGCTTTACAGCGCGATCCTGGTTCGACCGGCGCTGGCGGTCGCGAACTGGTTCCGCGCTTTCGACACCAATGTGATCGATGGTGTGGTGGATAGCACGGCCCTGGCCACCGTGAAGACGTCGTTCTGGAGCGGCCGCTTCGACAACGGCATCATCGACGGCCTGGTCAACTTGACGGCGAGCGTGTGCTTCGCCATCGGCGCCTGGTTGCGCCGCTTCCAGACCGGCTACATCCGCAGCTATATCCTGTTCCTGGTGCTGGCGGCCGTCGCCATCTGGGTCATCATGAGTTTCCTGTTCGGCACCGGAGCGCCGGCCGCAGGACATTGATTTCCGTAGCCACAAGCTGCCAGCTTGTGGCGGAACGGGCTGGGGACTTGGAACGCGGATCTTGACGAAGAGCCGACAAGCTGGCAGCTTGTCGCTACGAGAAATGCTAGCCATGGTTGAATTCGATCTCATTCTGATGTCGGCGGTCATCTTCCTGCCCACCCTGTTCGCGCTGGGATTGTTGTTCTTTCCGCCGGGCAAGGATGAACTGATGCGCTGGTGGTCGTTGCTGGGGACGGCGGTCACGATGGTGGCCAGCCTGTTCCTGTTCATCGACTATCTGGCGATGCTCGATGTGCAGCCCGATTTCACTGCCGCCCGACCGCACGAGAAAACCACGCTCCTGGCCCGCGCCGAAAAGGAGGCCAATCGTCCCCTGGAGAACCCGCGCGCCGGTCGCGAGCTTGTCGTCCGCTACCCGTGGATCGCCCGCTTCAACATCGAGTATTACCTGGGCGTGGACGGCATCAGCATGCCGCTGATCATCTTGACGACCCTACTCAGCTTTCTGGCCATGCTGGCGAGCTGGAAGATCGAGCGCCACGTGCGCGGCTACTGCATGCTATTTCTGCTGCTCGAGACGGGCATGCTCGGCACGTTCATGGCACTCGATTTCTTCCTGTTCTACATCTTCTGGGAAGTGATGCTGCTGCCGATGTACTTCCTGATCGGCGTCTGGGGCGGGCCGCGCCGCGAGTATGCCGCCATCAAGTTCTTCATCTACACGCTGCTCGGCAGCGTCTTCATCCTCATTGCCTTGCTGGGCTTCTACTTCACGGACGTGCAGGACGTGGCCGGTACGCGCGTGTACAAGGACGCCAAGGACGACAAGGGCAAGCTGACCCGCGTCCAGTACGACCGCAAGGTGGAAGCGATCATGCTCAGCATGTCGCCGCAGGAGAAGCAAGCGATTGTCAAGCGCAAGGGCGACGTCCGCGCCGAGGCCGAGAAACGCGTCGTCATGAACACGTTTGACCTGATGACGCTGGCCAAGGCCGGTCGCGTGGCCATGAAAAAAATCGAGGGAACGCTCACTGCGGCCGACCTGCCAGGCCTCGAGGCGGCCGGCAAGAACGAGGCCAAGAAAGAGGCCGTCAGGAAACGGCTCGACGACCAGATCTTCTTCCAGCCAGCCTGGCAGCTCGCCTTCTTCCTGCTGCTGTTCGTCGGCTTCGCCATCAAGGTCCCGGTGTTTCCGTTCCACACCTGGTTGCCGGACGCGCATGTGGAAGCGCCAACGCCGATCAGCATGATCCTGGCCGGCGTGCTTCTGAAGCTGGGCGGCTACGGGATCTTGCGCATCGCATACCCGATATGCCCGTGGGCGGCCTACACGCTGGCCTGGTACCTCGCACTGTTCGGCATCATCAATATCCTCTACGGCGCCTTTGCCGCCATGGCTCAGAAGGACTTCAAGAAGCTGGTCGCCTACAGCTCCGTGAGCCATATGGGGTACGTCATTCTTGGCATCGCTGTCTGGTCGGCGGGCGGCAGTCAGTACTGGGCCTACGGCATGAACGGCGCCATGTACCAGATGCTGGCCCACGGCATCAGCTCGGCCGGCATGTTCTTTCTCGTCGGTGTCATTTACGACCGCGCCCATCATCGCAACCTCGATAACTTCCGCGGCCTGAACGAGCCCATGCCCGTCTACGGCGGCATCAGCGCCATCATCTTCTTCGCCGCCCTTGGCCTGCCGGGGCTCTGCGGTTTCGTCGGCGAGTTCATGGTCGTGCTGGCGACCTGGAACTTCAGCCCGGCGGCATTCCCCAACGGCGGCAAGGTGCTTGCGGTGCTTGCCGCCCTCACCGTCGTCATCACCGCCGCCTACATCCTCTGGACCATCCAGCGCGTGTACTTCGGCGTCAACGACACTTACAAGGATTACCCCGATATGGACCGGCGCGAGCTGATCTGCGCCATCCCGCTGGTCATCCTCGCCGTGGTCATGGGCATCGCGCCCGACCTGATATTCAAGTGGATGGAACCGCACGTAACGGGACTGGTCGATTTCTTGGTTCGATGATCTGAAGATCGTTTTCAGTGTTCCGTTTTCAGTGTTCAGCAAGAAAGAATACCAAGAATTGAACACTGAAAACTGGCACTGAAAACTGAACACTGAAAACTGTTGTCATGACTCCGCGAACGCTGATCAATCTGACCGATAACATGAGCCGGGACTTGCCCGCGTTCTTGCCCGAGCTGGTGCTGTGCGGGGCCATCGTGCTCATGCTGCTTTTTCGCCTGTTCGCACGCTTCGATCAGAAACACATGGGCTGGGTCGCCCTGGTTCTCACCGTCTACGCTCTCATTGTCAGCATCGTGCAATGGCAGGGCGGCATCTACGATCCCCGACCCGTTGACGTCAAGTCGCTGGAGCTCTTCTCCGGCATGCTCGTCTACGATAACCTGACGATCTTCCTGCGCATGTTTCTGCTGGCCTTCGCGGTGCTGCTCATCTGGCTGTGCTTGATGACCGGCATTCCGGATCGTGAGGATTCCGCCGACTTTTTTTGCCTGGTGCTCGGGGCGACGCTGGGGATGTCGATCATGGCGTCGGCCAACCACCTGCTCATGATTTTCATGGGCGTCGAGATGGCGAGCTTGCCGAGCTACGCCCTGGCCGGCTTCCTCAAGGGCCGGCGGCAAAGCAGCGAGGCGGCGCTCAAGTATGTTGTGTACGGCGGCGGCGCCGCCGGCATCATGCTCTACGGCATTAGCCTGCTGGCCGGCCGCTTCGGCACCGGCTATCTTCCCGATGTCGCCGCCTTCATGGCCGCCAATCCGCTCGATCCGCTGGTGCTGCTCGGGACGCTGTTCGTGCTGATCGGCGTCGGCTTCAAGCTGGCCGCCGTGCCGTTTCACTTCTGGTGTCCCGACGTGTTCGAGGGGGCCAGCGCGGAGGTGGCGGCGTTCCTGTCGGTCGCGTCCAAAGGGGCAGCTCTGGCCATGCTGGCTCGCATCGTGCTCGGCCTGGGCGGACTTGCCGAACCACAGTTCGATCCGCAGGTCTGGGAACGCGTCGCGCCCTATCTGGTCCCCGTGCTGGCCGTGTTCGCCGCAGTCACCGTGACTTTCGGCAACCTGGCCGCCTACACGCAGACCAATCTCAAGCGCCTGCTCGCCTATTCGACCATCGCCCACGCCGGCTTCATGATGCTCGGCCTGGCGACCATGACGCGCGACGGCGTCAGTGCGGTGCTCGTCTATCTCATCGTCTACCTGTTCATGAATCTCGGCGCCTTTGCGGTCGTGGCTTTCCTGCGAAACGTGACCGGCTCGGAAGACATGCGCGATTTTCGCGGCCTCATCCACCGCGCTCCGGTGCTGGTCGTCACCCTCGCCGTGTTTCTGTTGAGCCTGCTGGGCTTGCCGCCGCTGGCGGGATTCGCCGCCAAGTTCCAGATCTTCAGCGCTCTCTTTGACGCCGGGCGCAATTACGGCAGTCCGGGCGTCGGACAGCCTGGACTCAGCGGCGTGATGTATGCCCTCCTCGTCATTGGCGGCCTGAACACGGTCCTGAGCCTTTTCTATTATTTGAAACCGCTCAAGATCATGATCCTCGACAAGCCGCTGGAGGAAGTGGAGGACCGACCCTGCGAGCCGTTGCCCATTCCCTGGTTGCCCAACCTGTACGCCGGGTTTCTGGCCTTCGTGATCCTGGCTGTCGGCATCTTCTGGGGGCCGCTGGCGAATGCCGGCGGCGAGGCGGTGAATCGCTTCCATGCCGCGTCCGCTGAGACGGGCGGTGTCCCGGTGGCGCGCGGAGGTCAGCCATGAACGAAATGATTGAGGCAACCGTTGATCCCGCCAGCCTGGCCATCCTCCATGACCTGGTCCGCCGCGAGGGTCGCTCATTGCTGCAATACGTCAGCGAGTCGTTTCCATGGACGACGCCTGATGAACGCGCCGCACTCCTCGAGTTTCAGAAGATTGTCGACGAGGACCTGGAAGGCGCTGCCCGCATTGCCCGTTTCCTGAACCGCCACAAAGTGCGAACGGGCGGCCCGCTTGGCCCGTTTCCGATGGCCTTCACCAACATCAACTACATGTCGCTCGAGCACCTGCTGCCGATCTTGCAAGACAATCAGCGCCGCCGCATCGATGAGCTGACCGCTGACCTGAAGAAGGTCGCCGATCCCGAATGCCGGCGCCATCTGGAAGCCTTCATCGATCTCAAGCGCCGTCATCTCGCCAGGCTGGAAAGCATGCTCAGGCCGCTTGCTTCCTGACTCCCAGCTGCTGAAGTTGCGGGAGCGGGACTCGAACCCGCGTCGTAGGGCTTATGAGACCCTGCTGGTACCTCTCCAGTCCACCCCGCAAGAAACTCGACGACTGATCCCGGATGGATTCGAACCATCGCTTTCCTGGATGTGAGCCAGGCTCCCGGCCACTGGACCACGGGACCATCTGAACACTGAAAACTGTGATGCAGCGGAAGGGACAGGACTCGAACCTGCAAGGGCTTGCGCCTCGCCCGGTTAGCAACCGGGTGCCATCGTGCCAGTTGGCTCGCCCTTCCAATCAGGAAACAGTCACTCCGAAAGCTGTCCCGGTAGGATTCGAACCTACACCCGTCTGGTTAACGGCCAGCCGCACCACCGTTGTGCTACGGGACAATCAGTCAACAGTATCCTCGGCGGGATTCGAACCCGCGATCTCCGGCTTGAAAGGCCGGCGGCCACTCCGCAGGCACCACGAGGACTCATCTGCCACCAGCAAAGACCAGCATCAGCCCGTGCAGGTTCACTTTTTTTCGTGTCCAGGCACTGCCTGGGACCGCGTTCCGAGTTCATAGAATCTCAGCGTGGATGCGCAGGCGGACACCTATGGAGTTATCCTCGATGAAGACCGTTTCCTGGCACGGCGTATATCCGGCCGTCACGACGCAGTTTCATGACGATCAGTCGCTCGACTTGAGCGCGACCGCCAAGCACCTCGACACGCTGCTCGGGGCAGGCATGGACGGGCTCATCATGCTCGGCACGGTCGGCGAGAATTGCTCGCTGGAGTATCAGGAGAAACTCAACGTGCTGAAGATGACCGTCGAGCACGTCGCCGGCCGGGTTCCCGTGCTCACCGGAGTGGCCGAGTGCACGACGGCGCTGACCTGCCGTTTCGCGGCGGATGCTCGCAAGATCGGCGTCGATGGGCTCATGGTCTTGCCGGCGATGGTGTACAAGTCCGACCCGCGCGAAACGATTGCCCACTTCCGTGCCGTTGCCGCCGCCACCGACGTGCCCATCATGGTCTACAACAACCCCGTCTCGTATGGGGTGGACATCACGCCGGCGATGTTCGCCGAACTGGCTGACGCGAAGACCATCGTCGCCATCAAGGAATCGTCCGAAAACGTCCGTCGCATCACCGACCTGAAGAATCTGCACGGCGACCGCTTCATCCTGTTTTGCGGCGTGGACGACCTGGTTCTCGAAAGTATTGTGCTGGGCGCGGTCGGCTGGATCTCCGGCCTGGTCAATGCTTTCCCGGACGAGAGCCGCCGGCTGTGGGACCTCGCGTCCGCCGGCAAGTATGAGGAGGCGCTGCGCATCTACCGCTGGTACACGCCGCTCCTGCATCTCGACACGCACGTCAAGCTGGTGCAGTACATCAAGCTGGTGTCGAAGGAATGCGGCCACGGCTCGGAGATGGTCCGCCAGCCGCGCTTGCCGATTGCCGGCAAGGAACGCGAGGAGATTCTGAGCCTGGTGCGGCGCGCCAAGGAAACACGTCTTTGAGTCAGGCTGGACGACCTCGCGATGGCCGCCGCTTCACGCCCGTTCCGGCTCCGAGCGGAACAGGAATACCTTGCGACTGGTGAAGTTCCAGGTGAACGAGAAACCGAGGGCGATGATCTTGGCGAGCGCGTAGTTGAGATGGCCCTGGACGTGCAGGCCGTACATGGTCAGCCAGGTGATGCCCAGGCCGACGAGCGACAGCAGCGTGAAGGCCAGGAAGCCGAAGGCGTGATTGCCGGGCGATGCGGGGAAGACCCAGACGGAGCACAGGATGTATTGCAGCACGCCACCGGTCAGATAGCTGACCACCGACGCCGGCAGCGGCTGCCAGTGCAGCTTCTCGACCAGACCAATCAGCAGCAACACATCGAGTGACGACACCACCACTGCGGCGGCCAGGGCGCGCGGGACCTGTCCCAGAGTTGACTGCACGGGCTCGGTCAATGACAGGTAGATTTTCCGCAAGGAGGACTCCAGCTGCTTGGCAGGTGAAAAAGGCAATCAAGCCGGGCGAAGCACAGTCAACTATAGATCACGATCGTGCGGCTCGCCGTGTCCCGGCGAAACGATTCGGGACAGCACGGCAAGGCCGGTCGGCCCAGTTGTCGCAAGTCATGGTGGCGATTGCCGATGCGACACACAACGGCAACTTCTCGGAAAGTCTGGGTTGAAGCGGCCGAGGGACGCGCGTGGGTGTGTAAAACTCGCAAGCGCAGCGCAATCCAGAATGCCGCACCCAGGGGAATTGAGAACCTGCGAACAATGCTGTTGGCGGCATGGGCGGCGCGCCCCCTTTTTTGCGGGCGGCTGGCTGGCATGGCGTGCCTTACTCATACAACATCCTTCATGCCGTTGCTGCCACATCGCTTCCTGTTGCGTGTATCTCATCCATGCCGGCAGTGGCGCGACATGCCGCGCGAAAACGATGATCGGCTGCTGGACTTGCCGGCAGAATGTCGCATCGACAACTTCGCGGAGCTTGACGAGCAGCGCAACTTCGCCGACGTGCGGCTCGCGTGGAACGAGCACGGGCTGGGCGTGCAGGTGGAGGTGCGCGGCAAGGAACAGCCGCCACAGGGCAACGCCGACCGGCCGCGCAGTTCCGATGGTGTCACGCTCTGGCTGGATACGCGCGACTCGCGCGCCAGCCATCGCGCCAGCCGTTATTGCCATCAGTTTCACTTGCTGCCGATGGGCGGCGGCCCGGACCAAGACGAGCCGGTGTTCGCGCAGGCGAAGATCAACCGGGCCCTGCATGACGCGCCGCTGTTCTCGGCCGGCACCATCTCATTTCGCGCGCGCCTGATTCGCGGCGGCTACCTGCTCGAAGCTTTTCTCCCCGCCACCGCCCTCAATGGCTTCGACCCGGAGCAAAGTTCGCGACTGGGCTTCTACTACGTCGTCCGTGACGGCGAGCTGGGCGAGCAGTTTCTCAGCGTCGGCCCGGAATTCCCTTACTGGGAAGACCCAAGTCTCTGGAGCGTGCTGCATCTGCAGAAGTGATGCGCAGCGCGACCTTCGTCGCGGAGTTCCCGGACAAGCGAGCCGCTGGTGCGACGACGGCGCGAACGGTCAATCACCCAGCAGGTGGTTGATGATGTACAGCTCCAGCCCCTCGTAGTCCCGTTCGCCGCGAAAGTGCTCGACCTTCTTTTCATCGACGGAGCGAGCGAGGTCGAGCAGCCGCAGGAAGATGGCCTTGCTGTTGGCAAGATGCCGCGTCTGCTCGTCCGCACGAGTGGTGCGCATGGCCTTCACGTCGAGACCGATGCAGCCATCGTAGCCGCCGCGCTCCAGGACCCAGACCGTGTTGAACGCGCGCCGCAGGTCCACGGATCCGAACGATTTATCCTGGTCGTATTTCAAGCCATTCTGATCGTTGAGGTGAACGCTCCAGAGCTTCTTGTGCCAGAGAGCGAAGGCCATGTCATCGGACGGATCGAGGCCGGCGAGGATGGAATGGGCCGACTCGATGAGCACGCCGACACGGCTGGGATCGGCCGTGCGGTAGAGCAGACCCATGAAATGGCCGACCGTCGGCAAATATGCCTGGTCCATCGGCTCGTTGGGCTTCATCTCGCCCAGAATGCGGATGGTCTTGTCGTGTTCCAGGAGCGCGTTAATGGCCTCGACAATCCGGCCGACGGCGGCAACGGGATCCTTGGCTTCGCGAATGTAGGAGCCCTCGCGGGCCAGCCACAGGACGATGTCGCGGCAACCCATGCCGCGGGCAATGTCCACGGCGCGGCGTGAGCGGTCGATGGCATAGCGGCGCTCGGCGGCGCTGTTGGACGTGTAGCCGCCGTCGATGGTCTTGGGATGCTCCCATAGCCGCGGGGCAACGAACTCGCAGAACAGTCCCTCGTCTTCGAGCAACTTGCGAACCTTGGCGACGCCCTTGTCAGTCGCCTTGGGGTCGAGGTCGGCCTCGACAACATCGTCGTCGTGAAACTGCACGCCGTCGAAGCCGAGTTTCTTGTACTCGCGTATCTTGGCGGCGAAGGCAACCTCCTTGCGGACCGGCGGGCCGAAAGGATCCGCCCCGGTGCTGATGTTCCAGGGACCGAAGGTGAAGCGATAATTTCGTTTTGTCGAGCCGGCCATTAAGTTCTCTCCCGTGAGTGTCGATAAATGAGATTAAGCCTGCGCACAGGGCAAGGGCCACACGCCCTACCTACTTTGTATATTGCCCATTCTCTTCCGAACCGGGGTGAGACGTGGAAGGTTTGACGATTGTCTGTGAAAGCTGCGAGCACAACTGGTCCGCCGACCACGCCTACTCCGTCTACGAACAGCAAGTGCTGGAATCGCGACCTTGCCCAAATTGCGGTTGCTGCACGCTTAGCCTGGCTCACGTCCCCGAGATTCCCTGGCGTCGCCAGCGCCTCCCCGTGACGGCCTACGGCAAGGCGTCGTGACATTCCGACAGCAACATGGCAACTGTGGCAGCAGTGGCAATGCGTCGAGAGATGCAGGCACGTTGCCGGCACGCTGCCGCGCCTTGCGCCGGCCGGGCGAATTCTGACGTTTCTTGACAGCTTTGCCCCCCTTGTTAGAATGGCGCAGAGGGTGAAATGCACGACGCCAGATGCCGTTCCAGAGCCTGCACGAGAAGCGCGCCATGAAGTGCCAGAAGTGCCACAACCAGGCCACGCTGCACATTACCGAGGTCCTGAGCGACGACCAGTTCGAGGAACTGCACCTGTGCGAGGGCTGCGCGAACAAGTACCTGCTCGAGGCGCAGCAAAAAGGGGGCGCAGGCAAGACGGGCGTTGCCGAGGCGGTTCGCGAGGCCGAGGAAGGCTTGTTCGGCCAGCACGAGTGTCCCTCCTGCGGCATCAAGTTTGTCGAATTTCGCAACTCGGGTCGGCTGGGCTGTCCCAACGATTACCAGGTTTTTCGCGAAGAGTTGTTGCCGCTTCTTGAGAACATCCATGGCGAGACGCGGCACTGCGGCAAGTCGCCGCGGCGCTTGCCTCAAGACCAGCAGACGCAATCGGAACTGATCCAGTTACGCGGCCGGCTCAAGCTCGCCGTCCAGCAAGAAGACTATGAGGAAGCCGCCCGCGTCCGCGACCGCATCCGCCAGCTTGAAGAGGGAGTGGTCTAGTTTTCAGTGTTCAGTGCTCAGCAAAACTGAGCACTGAACACTGAAAACTGAAAACTGGAGCTACGCGTGAAGTGTCAGTCCTGTGCCAAGGCCGCCACCGTGCACCTGACCGATTTTGTCAACGGTCACAAGAAGGAGCTGCACCTGTGCGAGGACTGCGCCGAAAAGCAGCAGCTCCTCAAGCAGCAGGAAGTAAACCTGTCGTCAATCTTGCAAACGGTGATCGGCCAGCACATCGGTCAGTTGACGGATGAGCTGGGGCGATTGACCTGCCCGGCGTGCGGCGTAAAGTATATGGAGTTCAAGGCGGAAGGACGGCTGGGCTGCCCGCACGATTATCAGGTTTTCCAGACTGCCCTGGAGCCGCTGCTGCAGCGGATTCACCGGGCCGTCCGCCACGTCGGCAAGAAGCCCCGGCACGGGCGAATCCACGCCGCCCATCTGAAAGAGATCGTGGAACTGCGACGCCAA
Organism: Planctomycetota bacterium; assembly: GCA_016873095.1. GTDB lineage: Bacteria > Planctomycetota > Planctomycetia > Gemmatales > Gemmataceae > VGYC01. The sequence continues at coordinate 15,201 of VGYC01000031.1, forward strand.
TTGCGAACCGCGGTCGAGACCGAAGCTTACGAAGAAGCCGCTCGCATCCGCGATTTATTGCGAATAAAGGAAGCCACGGATGAACCTGGATAGCATGACCCAAGCCAGCGGCGAATGGCTGCGCGGCACCGGGCCAGAGGCGGACATCGTCATTTCCAGTCGCATCCGCCTGGCTCGCAACCTCGCCGCCTTCCCGTTCACCAACCGCGCCAGCGCCCATCAACGCAACGAGATCGAAGCACTGTTGCGCGAGCGCATCCTGCGCCTGGAAGTGCAGCCGCCTTTCGACTACGTCGGTCTGAGCGGGCTCACGCCTCTGGACCGGCAGTTTCTGGTCGAGCGGCAACTCATCAGCCGCGAACTGGCCAACTCCGAAGGACCGCGCGGCGTCGCCCTCGGCGCCCAGGAAACCATGAGCCTCATGATCAACGAGGAAGACCACGTGCGCATTCAGGTCATGCGCAGCGGCTTCTCTCTTGACGAGGCCTGGCAGGACATCGACCGCCTCGACGACCTGCTCGAGCAGCGCGTCAGCTACGCCTTCAGCGAGGAATTCGGCTACCTGACCGCCTGTCCCACCAACGTCGGCACGGGCATGCGCGCCAGCGTCATGCTGCACCTGCCCGCGCTTGTACTCACCAAGGAGATCGAGAAAGTCTTTCGCGCGTTGCAAAAGATCAACCTTGCGGTCCGCGGCCTTTACGGCGAGGGCAGCCGCGCCTCCGGCGACTTCTACCAGATCTCGAACCAGGTCACGCTCGGCAAGACGGAAGCCGCCGTCTTGAAGGAGATTCGCGAGGTTATCCCCACCATCATCGGCTATGAGCGCAAGGCTCGGGCCACGCTCACCAAGGAGAGCCGGCAAGCGCTGCACGACCGCGTCAGCCGCGCTTTCGGCACCCTTCGCTCCGCGACCATGATGACTTCCGAGGAGACGATGGAATTGCTGTCCGCGGTCCGCCTCGGCATCAACCTCGGCTTGCTTGAGGACATCGGCATCCCGATCATCAACGAGCTGTTCATCCAGACCCAGCCGGCCCACCTGCAAAAGCTCATGGGCGCCCCCCTCGACGGCGAGGAACGCAACTCTGCCCGCGCCCGCTACTTGCGCAGCCGCCTGCGTGAAAACGGCTCGGCGCTGAACTAGCGCAGGCACGCATGATGGGTGTATCCAAGAGGGCGAGGTTCCTGCCGAGCCGCCGCCTGGTACCTGGCTATGGTGTAACTCGCCCGCCTCGCCCTCCCTCAATCGATCCACGACTAGGCACTCCAAAGCATCAAGTCGGAATCCGCAAGCAAGTTTCCTGTAACTATTTTGCAAAATCCACTTGCTATCGAGTTAATCCAGGTTAATATGAGCGATGATGAAATGGCGTAGCACAGGGCGGCGACTGATGACCCTCGCTGGGTTGGCGGTCGCCGTGTTGGCTGCCGAAGCGCTGGCGCCTGCAAGGGCGGTCGCCTCCTGCGGAGATTATGTCAGCGTTGCCGGCGACGAGCAGCGACCCGTTTCCAAGCAACGACCCTGTTCCAGGCCAGATCACAGTTGCCCTTATCAATCATTGCCGGGCAAGGCGCCCTGCCAGGGGGCCGAGTGCTCCAAGGGCGAGGTGCCGCCGCTTGTCCCACCCACTGTGCCCACACAAACCAGCCATGAGTTCACTTGCCTGGGGGTTGCTCCCTGGGCAGTGGATTGTCCGACCACCTTTCGGCCGGCTGATTCGACGCCGGTTACGCCCAGCCATCTGACCGATTCCGTCTTTCGTCCGCCGCGCTGCAGCTAGCGTTCCGTGCCGAGGCCACGTGCAGGTGCGGATCGTTCGTGCGCGCAATGGGGCGTCACGTAGCGCTTTCGGAATTTTCTTTTTTCACGTTCCGATGCCCCGTCCACCGCTGACGATCCAATCAAGCTCGAATCTCCCTCGGCATTTTCCGCCTTTCGGTGCAAGCATTTGATCGGCTTCCGCGCTCGGCGACCGGGCCGGTGCCAAGTTTTCTTCCTTATTCATCGTTCCGTTGTTCCAAATGGGAGGTTTGCCATGTCGCGTCGTCACGGTTTCACTCTGATCGAGTTGCTGGTGGTGATTGCCATCATCGCCATCCTGATCGCCTTGCTGGTTCCCGCGGTGCAGAAAGTCCGCGAGGCGGCAGCACGCACCCAGTGCGAAAACAACCTGAAGCAGATCGGCATCGCCATGCACAATCGCCTGGGCGATCTGAAGTCTTTTCCGCCCGGATTTGCAACGCTAGGCGTCGTCGCCAAGGCAACACAGGGTTACTCGGCGCACACGATGTTGCTCCCGTACCTGGAGCAGGACAACGTCTACAAGATGATCAATTTCAGCGTCGGCCCGGATGACCCCTCGAACGCTGCCGCCCTGTCGACACGGCTCGAGGTATTCACCTGCCCGTCCGATCCGATCTACGCCGCTCCCAATGGCTGGGCGGGAAACAATTACGTGGCGAACTACGGCAGCGACGTGGCGTTTTCCCAGCCCGCGAACAACGCGAGCGGAGTCTTCTGGTGGAACAACGAAAAGCGGGCACGGGGCGCCAAGCCGGCAGATATCGCGGACGGTCTGAGCAACACGGCTGCCTTCTGCGAACGGCTGAAGGGCGACTTCAGCAATAGCATCGTGACCCCGCGCACCGATCTCATTCAGCCCGACATCAGCGCCACGTTCAAGGGCAAGACCATGACGCGCGACGACGCCCTGAATAGCTGCCGGGCCGCGAACCTCTCGGACCCCAAGCTGCAGTGGAACTCGACCTACGGCGGCTACTGGATCAAGGCGCATCATATGACAGTGTACACGCACACGTCGCCACCCAATGACCCCGGCTGCGGCTTTCCGACAGCCTCGCCTCCGGCACAGACCATGCCCGCCAATAGCGCCCATATGGGCGGCAGCGGCGTGAACCTGCTCCTGTGCGACGGCTCGGTTCGCTGGGTTTCCAATAGCGTCAGTGTCAGCACCTGGCGCGCCGTCGGCACCCGCTTCGATGGCGATCTCGTCGGCGCGGACTGGTAGCGCGGACTGGTAACAGGATCTGCGACCGTTGCCCGGCTTCGCACGAAACCGGGCAACGGTCGGATATGGTGCGAGAATCGATCCATGCGCATCTCGATGAGTCTTGTCTGCGTGCTACTGGGCTCAGGTTGTGGGCGGTCACTGCCCCCGGCATCCGAGCCCGATGTCGCGCGCAAGTCACTGGAAACGGCGCTTGTCGCCTGGAAAAAGGGAGACACTCCCGAATCCCTGCAGCAAGCTCAGCCGCCAATACATTTCAACGAGCCCAGATGGCAGACAGGATGTCGCCTCGAAAGCTACAAGGTGCTCGCTCCGGAACCTTTTGGACGTGAAGTCAAGATGAGAGTCATGCTTTCCTACAAGACGAGTGACGGCGAGGCTCATGAGCACGAGACCGCCTATACCGTGGACACGGGCACGCGCATTGTCATCGGGCCTGCGGACTTCCTGGGGGATTGATGATGGTTCGGACTGGTCTTCTGCTAGCAGCCTGCACCATGTCTCTGCCGGTCACGCGAACGGCAGCCGGTGAGCCTGATTCTCTGCCGGCCGTCGTTTCAGCAACCGTGCGCCATGCCCCCACCTGGCTCACCGACGGCCTGGTCTGGGTCTGTGAACGAGAAGCCGTGCATCAACTCCTGCATGTTGTTTTGCACAGAAACGCCGGCAAGGACGGCGGCACGCGCTGGTATCGGCCAAGCCAGACGCGCTACACCTGGGAACGGCTGGCCAGACAACTGAGAGCAAGCGTCGATGAGCCGATTACCCGCGAGCAGTTCACGGGTCCTTCGGCGTGGTTCGATCTCCTCGATCGCGACCGCGACGGCAAGCTCACGCCGCGCGATCTGGACTGGTCGGAGGGCACCAGGCTTGGAGGCGCCAGCCAGCTCGCCAAGTCGCTGTTCTTCGCCATCGACGTCAATCGCGACGGCAAGGTCACGGCCGCGGAATGGCAAGCGTACATGAAGAAGCTGGGCCACGGCCGCGAAGAACTCGCCATCGACGATCTCATCCCGATCTTCATGAGCGAGCAGGTAAAGCCCGCCGTCGCCAGGACCAAGAATGGGCAGGTGGACCCGACCCTGCTCAGGGCGTTCATGGACGGCGACATTGGTTCCTGGTTTGAAGGGCCGGGTCTGGAAAGGCGAGCGCCCGATTTCACGCTCAAAACAGCCGATGGCAAATCGGCCATCACGCTGTCCGATTCGTTCGGCACAAAGCCGGTGGTGCTGATCTTCGGCAGCTTCACCTGACCGCCCTACCGATCCCAGTTTGGGGTCCTGGAGGACATCTATCGTCGGCACAGGGACAAGGTCGATTTCGTGGCCGTCTACGTCCGCGAGGCACATCCCAGCGACGGCTGGTGCCGGCGGAAGGATGCCATCAACAGCAAGATCGTCCAGCCGCGTAGCTACGGCGAACGCGCCGGCATCGCCAAGGCTTGCTGCACCGCGATGAAGGTGACCATGCCGATGGTGGTGGACGCGATGGACGATCGCGTGGGGCATGCCTACAGCGGCATGCCGGATCGGCTTTATATCATCGACAAATGGGGCAAGGTGGCGTACAAGGGCGGCCGTGGACCATTTGGCTTCAAGCCGGCCGAGATGGAGCAGTCATTGCTCATGATGCAGCTGGAATAATACGGCCGCCAGGTTGAGATTCGCCGCCAGGAGTGATTGGCTCGGAGGAGATGAGGCATGAGACGCATCGCGCTTGCTTGCTTGGGCCTGGCTCTGCTCGCGACTGCCACGCCGGCCGCCGAACCGCCGGACTGGACAAGGTACGCTCAGCTTCCCAAGCTGCTCAAGCGCGCCGGCGACTGGGCGCTCGATCGTGAATTCACCCACATGCTCTTTTCCATGGCCAACACAGCCAGCATGATGGGCGGCCAGGGAGGCTGGTGGAAACCGGGCCAATCACGCTACGACTGGCACTGGCTGGCCGGCCGCCATGGCACCGACGACGAGGGCAAGATCAGCCGCGAACAGTTCACCGGCAGCGCCAGCCTTTTCAATCGCCTTGACCGCGATCGCGACGGCGTCATCACCGCCGCCGACCTCGACTGGTCAAGCAAGTCCGAATACCTCAAGCAAGGTCAGCAAAGCAACATGCTCTTCTACTTGCTTGACGCCAACAGCAATGGCCGCATCTCGAAAGAGGAATGGGTAAACGTCTTCGACCGGCTGGCCAAGGACAAAGGCTACATCTCGCAGGACGATGTCCGCGAGTTGTTTCGCAAGCCGACTGCGCTAGCGAAGGGCTCCAAAGCGGCCAAGAAAGAAGGTCATGCGGGGCCGTCGATGAAAGTGTTGCTCTATGGTCTACTCACGGGCGAACTGGGCTCAATGAACGAAGGCCCGCGCCTCAACCAGCCAGCGCCGGACTTCAAGCTGCCCACGCACGACGGCAAGCAGACCTACACGCTGTCGCAGTATCGGGGCAAGAAGCCGGTCGTGCTGATCTTCGGCAGCTTCACCTGAGGACCATTTCGATCCCAGTTTGGGGTCCTGGAAGACATGCACAATCGCTACAAGGACAAGGTGCAGTTCCTCGCCGTCTATGTTCGCGAGGCCCATCCCTCCGACGGCTGGGCATCGCCTGGCAACGAAAAGGTCGGCATCGCCTTTCTCCAGCCCAGGACGCTTGCCGAGCGTATCGGCGTGGCCCAGAAATGCTCCGCGGCTCTGGAGATCAACATGCCCCTGCTGGTCGATGACGTGAACGATCGCGTCGGCCATGCCTATAGCGGCATGCCGGACCGGCTGTACATCATCGACCGCGCTGGCAAGGTGGCCTACCAGGGTGGTCGGGGGCCCTTCGGCTTCAAGCCCGGCGAGATGGAACAAGCGGTCGCGATGTTGCTCCTCGATCAGGAATCGACGACGCCGCTGCCGCAGGGCCGTTTGCCGGCGCTGCAGAACAGCCAGGCCTGGAAACGATTGCCGGCCACGAACGACGAGTCCGCCATGTTGCCGGCCTGGGCACGCATGCTCGCCGGAGTCATGCCGAAGACCACGGCGCGGATGATCGAGCTGGACGCCATGCACCGCACTGGCACGCGACTCGACGCGAAGCTCCGCGCCATGATGCGCTGGTCGGCCGCCGATGAAAACCAGTGCGCCGCCGGCCGGGCCTTCGCTGAACGCGATCTGCGCGACGCGGGAATGAGTGACAGCGAGTTGCACGCCTTCACCTCCGGCGGCGTGCGCACGCGCAGTGCCAGGGAAGGAGCGGCGCTCGCCTTCGCGCGCAAGATGATGCGCGCCGCGCATGCGGTTACCGACGCGGAGGTCAAGTTCCTCAATGACCAGTTCGGCGAGAAGCAGCTGGTAGCCATGGTGGCGCTGCTGGCGCACGCCAGCTTCCAGGACCGCATGTTGCTGGCGCTGGACGCGCCGGCGGAAAAGTCGCCCCCGTTGCTGGCGAAGTTCGCGAGGCCCAAGCGGACCGACAAGAAGTCCCTTGACAAGAAGTCCCTTGACAAGACGTCCCTTGACAAGAAGTCGCTTGACAAGAAGTCCCTTGACAAGAAGTCGCTTGACAAGAAGTCGCTTGACAAGAAGTCGCTTGACAAGAAAGCGCTTGACAAGAAAGCGAAGTCGCAGGCGTCGTCCGGTCCGGTCGTGGCCCTGCCCCCCAGGGCCACGACTCGCCCGCCCGGCGGCGTCTCGGTGGTCGACCCGCAATGGCGGGCGCTCGGCGTCATGGACCTGCGCAGCAAGATGGATGCGCAAAAATCGCGCCCGCCGCGCATTCGCGTCCCGACCAACGATGAGCTGCGCAAGGCCGTGCCCGGGGAGCATCGCATGGCCAAGGGCTCCAAGGTTGTCTGGAGCCAGGTGTGCTACGGCTACCAGCCGGCGCTGACGGACGCCTGGTTCAGTAGCGTGAGCACCTTCCGCGAAGAGGCCAAGCTCGACCGTGTGCTGCAGACCAGCATGTTCTGGGTGGTGACGCGGGCCTTGCAGTGCTTCTACTGAATGGGCCACTGTGAAATGAATCTCGCGGTCGCGGGACTCAAGAAAGACGAGATCGCTGACCGGACCGAACGGCTGGCCAGCGGCGACTGGTCGAGCTTCACGCCGGCGGAACAAGCGGCATTCGTGTTCGCGCGCAAGCAGGCCGGCAACCCTGCAAGCATAACCGCCGCCGACCTGCAAGCGCTGGAGAAGCATTTCGGCAAGGCCGGCGCGTGGCAAGTGGTGTGGTGGTCGGCGCGTTGCCACTACATGACGCGCGTGGCCGACGCTTTCCAGCTGCCGCTGGAGAGCGAGAACGTCTTCATGGAGCGGAAAAAAGAGAAGCGCGAATAGCCCGATGGGTGTCGAGCACAGCCGCCTACTTGGCTCGACTTTTGCCCTTTTTAGCCCGTCTACGCTGCCGGAGCCAGGCTTGTTAGCAAGGCCGCTCGCAAACGTGGCGGACAGCCTCTGAGCTACTACTTGCTGCGCGCGTACGAAGACGCCAACGCCGAGGTGCGGCTGGACTACTGGTACACGGACGAGGGCCAGCGGGACATCGTCAAGCGCTACAGCGACCTGGCCGGCACCAGCTTGGTGGCCGTGTCGGACTACGACTACGACTGGGAAGGGCGCCTGACGAGGCTGGTGCACAAGGACATTCCCTATTGCCCGTAAACTGTCCTGATACGGATTCCTCTTCTCTGTTCGAGAGAACCCGTAAGTGACCGTGCTGTCATCTTCGTGTCATCTTCGGCAACATCCGTGGCCCGGCATCCTTCTCTTGCCGCCGGCGCTGGCCTGGGCGATAATGGCGGACATGCCGCGCACAGCCCGGGCAGACGTTGGCGGGTACTGCTACCATGTGATCACGGTCCTGCGCTACATCGAACGGAATGCGTTGCGTGCGGCACTGGTCGGCCGGGCGGAGGAGTGGGCCTGGTCAAGCTTGCCCTGGTGGTTGAACCCTGGGTCGCTGCCCTTCCTGGATCCCGGCCCGGTGCCACGGCCGGCCGACTGGCTGGAGCATGTCAATCGCCCGGCGACGGAACAGGAATTGGAACGGCTGCGGCACAGCGTTCAGCGGGGTTGCCCGTACGGTCGTACGGTGCTGACCTGTGGGTACGGCAAACCGCCAGCGACCTCGGCCTGGACACAACCCTCCGCAGTCGCGGCTGACCAAGAAAACGGCACGAGACTGCGCGGCATCCGGCAGTGCTGTTCGAGGAGGAATAGGGAATGTCCCGGGAATGTCCCATTTGATTCTCTTCGTCGAGCCGCGACAATACTAGGACGCTTGCCAGCGCTTCGCCCACTCCGCCCAGGAGAGCCCAGTTGGCGCCGGCAAGATGAGCCCGTGCATTTGAATGATCGTACTGGCCGACGTTGCGGTACGGCTGAATTTCTAGGGCGCGACGAGGATCACGCCGTGGCCTCCTCCCAACCCCGCCGGGGCGCAGGGGAGAGCCCAGGACAGGTACGACACCGTGACGCTGCCTCGCGCAATCGGGAAGCCGCAAAGCAACCTGGCCGACCCCGCAGATGTGTTTGGTGCAGCACGCGCGCGAACGGTTGCAACCGCAACCCATCGCTGACAACGACGTGACACCCGGGCGCCGCAACCACGAACCATGAAACACGCCGACGCAGCCTGGAGCGCACACTCACGGATTCGTCCTGAAGACCGCAAGGACGCCGGATGAAAAAACCAGAAATCATCCCTCACTCAGGGTGCGCGCTCTTGACTTGTGGGCCATAGATGTGTTAGCCGCGGCCGACACCCTACTCGAACATCTCGTCCGCGGGAATCAACCCCGACTCTACCGCCTTATCGTAGACGGCCGGGGGCACTATTACCAGGAACATGAGCTGATCGTTTGTCGGAAGGACAATGAACCGCTCTTCACGGCCGCTCGCTTCTAGGGCATGATTCACCACATCCAAGACACCTTGTTCGAACCAATCTGTTTCGAAGGGTACGACGCAGGAAAAAACTTTGCCCTTATGGCGAAACGATACGCTGATGGACGTTGTGCGGCCCTTCTTGACCATTTCCGCTTTGATCTGGGTAGGTTGAAAGATATCGTTGGAATCCTTCGCCAGATTCTTTAGCAACTCGCAATACGATTCGGGGCCGTCGATGCACTCTGAGTCTAACGCGGTTTGGTTCAGCGCGAGATGCACCCAATCCGGGCTGGACTTGAAGCCCTTCTTGAACCGATCGCGAATCTCGGCATGCAGCTGCTTCGGCACGTATTTCAGCCAACCGATTTTCGTCAACTTTGTCCAGTACGTTTGTTCGGTCACGGCAGCACCAACGTATAGCGGCTAACGACTCGCTCAGCCGCCGCGGCCCTCGCTGAGCTGAATACCTCGGAATCACAAAATGGGACGCGGTCGGTCTGCAGCGACTGGTTCGGCGTGCCTTCAGTCCCGCGACCGCGACCACACCAACTCCGGTTCGTATTCGTTCGGGAACTGGATCACCTCGGCGTCCTCGCCGAATACGTCCCAGTATGCCTGCAGCCTTGCCCCGCACCGGCCGCACTCGGCGCACCACCACGCTCCGCCGGCGATCCCGCCGCTAGCCTTGCAGCCGCTCCACATGCCACCGCTCTCTGGGATGCGGGCCACGGGCTCGCCGCATTCCGGGCAGGTATGCGGCGGGGTCGGTTGGGGTGCCCCACGCTTCGGTTCGCCCGGTGGGCCGTCGGGTTCCGCGAGCAACAAGTCCGCAGCCAGTTGCTCCAGATCGTCAGGCATCTCAAGCCCCTTGCTCGCCGAACATGTGATTCTGTATTCCCTGGAAGACATATTACCCGTCGGCGTGGGCGTGGGTCAAGGAGCTAGGTGATGGCCAGGAAATGGCTTGCATCTATTATGTACGTTTGTATAGTATAGGGAATTGTGAATGCAGGAGATGCCACATGTGTTTTCGGCCAACTTTGAAGAAACTCAGACAATCGCAGCGACAACGGCGTCGTCGTGCCCGATTTGTCACATGCTGGTCATCCGTGTCATGCTGCCGCGCCCGGCCAAGATGTGCCACAGCCAGTCGGCCTGCGGCCGGTCCATCGCCACAACGTATTGTCTGCACACAACTTGCGATGGCCTGGCGCTCTTGGATTTCGCCTTGGGCCTGGAAAAAAAGGTGTCACATTCGGGTGGCGCGCGCTGACATGAATATCAATTGTCATCTCTAGTGCCTCGTCAAAGCTAAGATTTCGGGTTGGGTGCCATGGCCACGGCCTTGCGTGGCCATGCTCACCCAAAGCGGTGAGCATGGCACCCCAAAAAGACTAACCCGAAAATTAAGGTTGGACAGAGCACTGGGAGGCTGCATCCATGCCAAGCCGCGATCATGGCGTTGGCCAGTTCGATCGTGAATCGAGCTGCTACTTGCTGCGCGCGTGCCGCAGCACTTTTCCGGCCCGCGTCCCGGTGAAGCGGCCGGCGTTGATTGTCAGCTTGCCATTCACGACGAGATAGACGACGCCGGTGGCGTACTGGTGCGGCTGGTCGAAGGTGGCGCGGTCGCGGAAGGTCTTCGGATCGAAGACGACGAGGTCGGCGAAGTATCCCGGCATCAGATAGCCGCGTTTCGGCAGATTCAGGATGTCGGCCGGAAGGCCGTTGCAGCTACGCAGCGCCTTCTCCAGCGAGAGGATGTTATCCTCGATGGCGTAACGGCCGACCTTGCGCGGGAAGCAGCCGTAGCTGCGCGGGTGTGGCACGGTCTCGGCCGGCAGCATCGAGGCGCCGTCGCTGGCCGTCGCCACCCAGTCTTCCTTCATGAACAGCCGCACTTCCTCTTCCTTCATGCCGAAGCTGACGACGCTGGCGCCGCCGTTCTTCTGGATCTCGACAACCAGGTCGAGCAGCGGCTTCTTTTCCATGGCGGCGATGGCGTCCAGGTCCTTGCCCTGCCAGTCGCGGCGCGGCGGATAGCTGGCGATGCGCAGGCTCTTGCCTCCCTGCCGGCCGTCGATCAACAGCTCGATGTCCTTCATGATGCGCGGGCCGACCTCGGCATCGTCGAGCCGGGCCAGCAACTCCTTCGCCGAGCCTTCGCGATAGCGCGGCGGGATGACCATGGCGGCCAGCGACGTGCTGCTGGCCATGTACGGATACTGATCCGCCGTCACGGGCGTGCCCTTCTTGCGCTCGCGGCGGATGAGCGCGATCATGTCCGGGGCCCGGCCCCATGCCCGCCGGCCCGATACCTTGATGTGCGAGATGTGCACGCGCAGTCCCGCCTTGTGGGCAATCGCCAGTATCTCCGCCAGGGCGTTCATCACCTCCAGGCTCTCGTCGCGGATGTGGCTGGCGTAGAGTCCACCATGCCTGGCCGCGACCTTTGCCAGGGCGATGAGCTCGTCGGTCTTCGCATAGGCGCCGGGATTGTAGATGAGTCCGGTGGCGAGGCCCCAGGCGCCGGCCTTCATGCCGTCGTCCACGAGGTCCTTCATCTGCTGCAGCTCGTCGGCCGTGGGCGCGCGGTTGGCATTGCCCATGACCTTGTTGCGGACGGCATTGTGCGGGACCTGGTGGATGACGTTGCAACCCTGGCCGAGCTTCTCCATCCTGGCGAAGTAGTCGGGCACGTCCACCGGGCCGAAGCCGCAGTTGCCGGTGACGACGGTGGTGACGCCCTGGGCGAGATAATTGAGGTTGGCGGCCGTCGCCCTGTCCATGAGCGGAAAGTCGCTGTGCGTGTGCAGATCGATGAAGCCGGGCGTCAGGATCAGCCCGGTGGCGTCCAGCACGCGCGGCTTGCCGGCGACCTCGAACTTGCCCACGGCGACGATGCGCTCACCCTTGATGGCCACGTCGCCCACCTGTCCCGGCTTGCCGGTTCCGTCATACAGCGTGGCGCCGCGGATGACGACATCGGCCTCGATGGCGGCAGCGCTCCCCAGAGAAAAGGCCATCGTCAACAAGGCAATGCTTGACATCGTGAATCTCCTGTAGCAGCACTTCCGCGCGTCGACTCGTTGTGACCCGCCAATCTCGTCTCCAATGTTGTAAGAGGCCCTGAAGAAAGGGGACAGGACGTCTGAAAACGCCCATGACATCCATGCAAATATGATGTTGCGTCATCGCCGCGTTGCGGGTTTCATTCAGCGTCCGCTGGCCCGTTGAACGCAATCGCGCAACATGCGTAAACATGGGTTGCTCGGCCGCGAGCGCGCGAGGTGGCCACGCCGCTGTTGATTGCCTCACCAGAACCGGCGTGCCGCAGATAACACACCACGCGGCCGCGATTGTTGTAAAATCACCTGTGGTCGAGCCGCGATCATGAGCATTGGGGAAACGAAGCCATGAATATTGCAAACCCATGCCATCCAGCGCCGGACCGGCGTGCGTTTTTACAGGCCGGGACAATTGGGGCGCTGGGGTTGTCGATGTCGGGCATCGCCGAGTTGCGCGGCGCAGCAGCGGACAGAGCGGCCGGCCAGGCCGGTCGGCCAAGGGCGGTGATCTTTCTATTTCTCACGGGCGGGGCTTCGCAACACGACACTTTTGACATGAAGCCGCACGGGCCGGCCGATTTCAAGGGCGAATTCAACCCGATCGCGACGCGGACCCCTGGCATCCAGATCTGCGAGCACTTGCCCATGCTGGCCCAGCGCAGCCAGCACTGGGCGCTGGTCCGCTCGCTGACACACGGCAACAACGGACACGACGCGGCCACCTATCTGATGCTCACGGGGCGGTCGCAATTGCCGAACACCTTCCGGTCGAGCCGGCCGCAGGGAACAGATTTTCCCTCGATCGTTGCCATCGCCGGCGCCATGACGCGGCGGCGCGGCATCTGGCCAGGCAGCGCCGTGCTTCCCGAGAAAATCTATCACTCGAACACGGGCGTCTATCCCGGACAGTTCGCGGGACTTCTGGGCAGCCGGCACGAGCCGTGGTTTCTCGAGATGACCGACAAGCCGCACGCCTATCATTCCTATTCCGGCGCGTTTCCCCAGTACCTGTTCGACCTGCACAGGGGCGAGCTTTCTGATCGGCGCGACTGGCGCTTCGAGGTCCCGAACCTGACGCTGCCCGAAGGCGCTCTTGATCCACGGCATCGGCGGCGCATGGATTTGCTGGGGCATATCGAAAGGCAGCAGCGGCAACTCGACGCGACTGCCGCCGTCGCCGGCTACGATCGCGTCCGGCGGTCGGCGGCGACGCTGCTGACCAGCCCGCAAGTGCGCCACGCCTTCGACGTCCGCCAGGCCGGCCCGCGCGTTCTCGAACGTTACGGCAACAACTCGTTTGGCTGGTCGCTGCTCATGGCGCGCCGGCTTGTCGAGGCGGGCGTCAACATGGTGCAAGTCAACATGGGCAATTTCGGCTCCTGGGACCTGCACGGCAATAACTTTCCATGCCTGAAGAACTATCTCTTTCCGCCGACGGATCGGGCCGTTTCCGCGCTGCTCGACGACCTGCACGACAGCGGCCTGCTGGAAAACACGCTGGTGGTGATGGCAGGTGAGTTTGGCCGGACGCCGCGCATCAGCCACATCGCGCGGAACATCTACCGGACGCCGGGCCGCGATCACTGGGGCCGGGTGCAGACCGCGTTCTTTGCCGGCGGCGGTGTCCGCGGCGGCACGGTGATCGGAGCCTCCGATGCCAACGGCGCTTATCCGGCGGCCGATCCGCAAACCCCAGAGAACTTCGCAGCCACCATCTACGATGCCCTTGGCGTTCCTCGTAGCGCCGAGTGGCACGACGCGACGGGGCGGCCCTATGCGGTGCACATGGCTGAGCCGATCAGGGGATTGCGGCGGTAAGGACTGATCTCCCGCCAGCTACGCGCGAACCCGGATCTTTTCTTGTCTCGGTCCCTGTGCAAACCGATAATGTCGCCATGCCGCGCACAGAACGGTCCGACCTGAAGTCTCACCATTTGCTGATGCTCCTGGCAAGCGCATGGGCCATCCCCAACGCGATAGCATCGCCCGGCACCGTCCCTGTTCGGGAAAAGGCCGAGGAGAACATCCGGACCATTGTCCGTGTGGCGCCTCGGGACATCGGCAGGCGGCCCGGAGACGAGATGCCTGCCGAATTCCGCCTGACCGCGGCGGACCTTCCAGGAAACCGGCGTCTCGACCCCGCCAGCCTCCAGGTGGTTCGCTGGGATGCCGGCGCGAGTCGGCCGCTGAGCAAGCCATTGCCCCTGCGCTGGTACGACGACGCCATCCCCTACGATTTCCCGGAATGCGAGCAGAATGTCCATGCCACTGACGGCCTCAAGCTGTCGTTCGTGAAGCGGCCGCGCTGGGGCGACTATTACAATCTGCTTGGCGACGGCGCGGGCGGCCGGCTCGTCTGGACGCACAAGCAGGAAGGGAACAAGCCCGCATTCTATTCCATATCTTTCCGGCTTCTGCCGAAAGGAAGAGAGCCGGAGCGACTGGCGCCGAGCGGTTTTGTCGGCGACGGCAGCCACCGCCGTGCGCCGCTCGGGCACAGCACGACCGGGATGATCCATAGCCGAGTCACGGCTGCCGACTGGGACGGCGACGGCCTGGTGGATTTCCTCGTCGGCGGCAGTCGCGGGCACATCCTGTTGTACCGCAACCGCGGCACCAGGAGCGAACCGCGCTTCGGGCCGCCGCGCATGCTGATGACTGCCGACGGCCGGCCACTCGACGTGGGCTGGAGCGCGGCCCCGTGTGCCGTGGACTGGGACGGCGACGGCGTCACCGATCTCCTGTGCGGCGCCGAACGCAACCGCGTCCTGTACTTCCGCAACGAGGGAACCAGCAGCCGGCCGCGCCTGGTCAACAAGGGATTTGTCCGGGTCGGCGACAAGCCCCTGGAACTGCCGGTCGCGCCGGTGCCGAAATCGCCACAGGGAGTCTACACGCTGGATTACTACCCGGTCCTGGAAGCGGTCGACTGGAGCGGTGACGGCCGCATCGATCTGCTCGCCGGCGGTTACATCACCGGCCGCGTCTACTTTTACGAAAGCGTCGGGAAAAACGCCGACGGCACGCCGAAACTGGCGTTCCGCGGCCCTCTGCAGGCCGATGACAGGCCGCTGAACGTCGGCGACTGGGCGGCGCCCTGCGCAGCCGACTTCGACGACGACGGCGATCTCGACCTCATCTGCGGCAACTTGCCCTTGAACGCGGGCGGCGGCGACGACCAGGATGCGAACCACTTCCTGCGCTATTACGAAAACGTCGGCTCGCGCAGGCAGCCGCGTTTGCGCGAGCGGCCCTTCCCACGCAAGGGCAACTTCCCTTCGTCCGGCCTGGCGACGCCACGAGCCGTGGACCTTAACGGCGATGGCCTGCGCGACCTCGTCGTCAGCGCCGGTGAGAACATCTACATCTTCTTCAATGTCGGCACCAGGACCAGGCCATTGTTCGCCGTTCACGACAGGCCTCTTCCCGGTGAATGGGGCAGCATGTCGCTGCCGACCTTTGGCGTGCAGATGATCGACTGGGACCGCGATGGCCGGCTCGACCTTCTCAGCGGCCGATCGATCTACCTGCGCAAGGGTCCGGACGTGTTCGAGAGCATCAGCCTGCTGGCGCCGGGCAACCGGATCGAACATCCGCCGCCGCGCGGCGATGGCTGGACGTTCACGCAACTGGCGGACCTCGATGGCGACGGCAAGGTGGACCTGCTCTACGGCACGCACGAAGGCAACATCTGGCTGCATCGCAACCTGGGCGGCGCGCCGCCGCGCTTCGACGAAGCGGGCACGCTGCTGAGAACGGCGGACGGCAAGCCGTTGCACGTCGGGCCGACTCCCGGACTGAAACTGGATTTCGACGTGTTGCAGGGGGCGCGTACAACTTTCTCCGTTGCGGACTTCGACGGCGACGGCTGGCTCGACCTCGTCGTCGGCGACACCTACGGCAAGGTGCGCATCTATCGCAACACCGGTTCCAGGAAGGCGCCGCAGTTCACACTGCCCCGGGAGATCGGCGACATGAAGATCCGCATGACCCCCTTCGCCGCCGACTGGGACGGCGACGGCAAGCCCGATGTCGTCGGCAGCAGCGCCGACGGCAAGGTGTGGTGGTGGCGCAATCTCGGCCGGGGACGATTCGACTCCGACCGACCCATCAAGATGCCCGACGTATGCTACGGCCCATTCGCCGCGGTCGTTGACTGGAACGGCGACGGCGACCTCGACCTGCTCGTGGGCACGGCTTACGGCTACTCGTGCTGGTTCGAACGCTCGTTCCTCGAGCACGGCTACGCCGTGGCCACGCGTGTCCCGGAGGCAGGCAAACGGATCATTCGGGAGTAAGACGGGAGAAAGAGATGAGATCCACTTGGTTTCGCCAGCAACTGACGTCCACCGACGAGCTGGCAGGACTGATCGGCGTGCCCAGCGAATTGTCGGTCAAGAAGCAACGATGCGAACTCGATCAGCACATGCAGGATTTCATCGCCCAATCCCCGTTCGTGTTGCTCGGCACGGTGGGCCGCGATGCGCGGTGTGATGTGTCGCCGCGCGGCGACGCGCCGGGCGTGGCCAGGGTGCTGGATTCACGGAACCTGGCCATCCCCGACTGGAGTGGCAATCGTCGAGTCGACAGCCTGCGAAACATCATCGAGACCGGCCGGGCAGGCCTGCTGTTTCTGATTCCGGGCCTCGGAGAAACGCTGCGCGTCAATGGCCGGGCGTGCGTGACTCGCGATACCGAACTGCTCTCGGCCATGTCGGTTCAGGGCAAGCAACCGAAGCTGGCCATTGGTTTCGAGATTGAAGAGTGTTTCCTGCAATGCGCCAAGGCGTTGATCCGCTCCAGGCTCTGGGAAAGCGCCGCCGAAGGACACATGTCGTCGCTGCCTTGTTTTGCGGAAATCCTCCTGGAGCAAACGAAGATCGATGGGCAAACAGTAGAATCGCTGAGCCAGGCCATAGCGGAATCCTACAAGAACCGGCTTTACTGATTCTCCAGCGGCGAGACGGCGCAGTGGCGAACTGGGAAAACTCTCGCAGCGACGGCAAGGACCTGAATGGCGGCGGCGCTGATCGCGCATTGAAAACTGCCGCTCGGCGCAGAAACGCTTCGGTGTGTCGCACCAGAGCAAGCAAACCTCTCTTATCGACTGCCACAATCAGGGCACGTAGAATGCTCCAACGACAAGCCGATTCTCCTCAGCTACTTTCCCTGTCCACTGACGGCGCGGTAGTATTTGCGGCGATTCTCGATCATGAACTCCAGATGCTGGTTTAACTTCTGCTCGAGGCTGCGGCCGTAGCCGGCGTATTGCTGAAAGAGCGCGCGCAGCTCGGCGTTCTTGTGGATCTCCGTCATGTCGGCGTACAGGACGCGCAGGCGGTTGGCGTCGTCGTCCACCCAGCGCTCGATGGCGGTGCGCGCGGCCCGGAATGCCTCCATGAGGGAGTCGTGGCTGATTGCCGGGCCGCCCTTGCTCGTCCGCTGTTTCCATTGCCGGAAGCGCTCGGCATCCACGATCCTGCCCGTGCGAAGATCGAACCCGGTTTCCTTGACGCTCTGGTCCGCGAGTTCTGAGGCGGCTGATGACCGCAGCGACACCGGCCTGGCCAGCGGCGCGCTCTCGGCCGGCGGAGACGCCTTGATTTCTGCCGCGGCCAGGGGTTTCTCTGGCGGAAGCGGCGCAGGCTCGGGCGCTTGCGACGTGGTGGCAGCTGCTTGTCCCGGCGGCGTCAGCCAGCCATCGAGCCAGTCCGGCAACGGCGTCGTCTTGGTCGCGTCCGGGGGCGACGGAGCGGCGTCCTCGGCCGCCGCCGGCCTGGGCTGCTTGTCGGCCGCGTAAGCTTCCAGGCCCATCCACAGGCGCAGATCCTCCAGCCACGCGGGCGCTTCTGCGGCCGGTGGCTGCGCCATCTTACCTGCCTCCATGGGGGGCGGCTCGCCGAGCCAGTCAGGTGTGGACCGCGGCACGTTTGGCAGGTCCGAGAATATGAAGACTTCGTCGGCGGGGACAGCCTTGCCCGGATCGTCCCCGGCGGGCCAGATGGGAATGGTCTTGGGAATCTTGCCCTGGGCGACCAGCCCCTTGATCTTGTCAGCGTCGTAGGGACCCAGGGTCTTGCCTGCGAGCGCATAGCACCATTTCTGAAACAGTGCCATTCCAGCGCTAAGAGATCACTTTGAGGGGCGATGGAAGTACATCTCCGGCGGCCGCTCCATCTCGCCCATTGGCAGCGGCGCCATGTGCCAGTCGAATCGCGGTGGATCGCTGGTACGATACTCGATCTGCAACGAGTGCAGCCCGTCGGCCAGGAACACCCTGGTGCGCTGGTTAAAATCCTTCTTGCCGGTCTCGAGGACGGGCCTGTCATTGAGGGTGATTTTGGCGTGGCCCGGGCCCATGCAGACGATAATGTAATGATTGACGCGTGGCACGGACACATAGCCGCTCCAGCGTGCGCTGCGCACGCTATCGGCTTGCTCGCCGAGACAGTCCCATTTGCCCCGTAACGGCCCATATTCAAGCCGTTCCTTGAAGGGCTTCCTGGCCAGTGCGCCCTTGGCGTCGAAGTACTCG
This sequence comes from Planctomycetota bacterium, assembly GCA_016873095.1. Lineage (GTDB taxonomy): Bacteria > Planctomycetota > Planctomycetia > Gemmatales > Gemmataceae > VGYC01. Next base: position 33,703 of record VGYC01000031.1, read on the forward strand.
GCGAGTAAGCCCGGCAGCAGATATCCAGGCGCAAACTTGAACTTGAGCCGCTCCACAACCCTGTCCTGGTCCTCGCCGCTGAGTTGCGGCAGCGCGCGATAGTAACGGTACTTGGCGCGGTCCAGGATGTTGCTCTTGGCGAAGGCCGATTCATCCTCGGCCAGCGTCCACCAGGCATCACCCAGTGCGGCGTCGCCCTTGGGATCGCCGGCATTGACATACTCCTGGCGGGCCGCGGCTGCCGTGGCGGCGTCGGGGGACAGACGCAGCAGGGCCGATCCGGCATGCCAATCTTCCTTGAAGTAAGCCAGGTAGCGGCCCACCATCCGCGCCGCTTCCTTGTCGTTCGGGTCGTCCTTGAGTCGATCCTGGAACGGCTTGACGATGGCGTGCTCCTGCCGGATGACTTCCAGGTCGGCCCGGTGCCGCTCGAATACGCCCTTGAATTCCTTGGGATATCGCGCCGCCAGTTCGCCGCCGATGTCCAGCACTCTCCTGGCAAGGTCAAATGCATCGGCGTGCTTGACTTGCTCGAGAACCCTCAGCATGACCACAAAGGTTTCTTCATCCACGAACTTGCTGCGCGGGTTTTTCTTGTTGTGGTCCCGGAGAATCTCGAGGATGCGCACGTAATCCTCCGCAGCAGTGCCGTCGAATGATCTGGCGATGCTCTGCACGGCGCGCCAGGCAAAGTGCAGCATGCGTTCCCTGACGGCGCGGTCACGCGCCTCGCGGAGGTAGGTCAGGCGCAATGCCGGGTCATCTTGCTTTTCCGCCTCCTTCTCCAGGACGCGGAGGAATACGAAGTTGCGGCGCTTGCCAAGATCCTTTTCCGCCAGTTCGGCCTTGAACGTCGCACGCATCTGCTTGGCGGCAGCTTCAAGAGCAGCGCCCTCGGGAACGGGCAGCTTCATGCCGAGCGGCGGCGGCGTCACCTGGGAGGGAGTGGCAGCGCCCTTGTTGCCGAACCGGAGGTTACGGACGCGGCCGGCGAAGCCATTCGGCTCCGGCGTGAGTGCGCCCACGGTCAGCTTCATCGGAGGACCCGGTTCCGTCAGGGCAAATGGCAGATCGCGGGTGGCCGGCGGACTACCTGGCACCTTGAGCGTGAAGCGTCTGGCCGCGGCATCGAAGGAAAGCGTCACGGGATACCATTGCTCCGTCATGGCGTCCTGCGGCAGCGAGGCGCCGAAGCTCACGCCCTTGCCGCTTGGTTGGGCGGCGGTGACGTTGATGCGCCGGCCGTTCTGGACCACCTCGAAGGCTTTGTCTTGCGCCGGCCCGAGCGTGATGAACCTGCGGCGCAGTTCCTTCCAGTCGGCAGGTGAAACATCGAGGGCAAGCTCCCAGTCCTCGCGGACCTTGAATGTGCTGCCGACCGAAAATGTGTGATTCTGTTTGCTGCAGTCGAGTTCTTGTCGCACGAGCAGTCCATTGGCCAGATTCTTGGGATTCTCGCCGGCGACCGACACCGGGGCGACATTGCCCATCTTGATGTTGCGGACCTTGCCGGGGAAGATCTCGCTGTTCGCCAGCTGGCCGATGTGCACCGGCAAGGCGCGGGCGCTGGCCGCGGACCAGCGAAACGGCAGCCCCTGATTGCGGGCCGTTGCCGGATGTCCATTCACGATGGCCGCAATGTTGCTCAGGTCGGCCCGAAAACTCACCTCCACGGTCGCCCAGTTCCGCGGCGGCGGCAGCGCTATCGAGAAGCTCACGTCCTTGCCGCTCTGCGGCTCGCGCATATCCAGGCGGATCGTCTTGCCCTGCTGTCGAATGGCAAAAACGCTGGACGCCTGATCTTTGCCGCACAGCAGGATGATGCGCCGGCCCTCGTCCTCGCCGTCCGGCGTCCAGAACTCCAGCGACAGTTTCCAGTCCCTGGAGAAGTCGAAGGTGTTGCCGAGGACATTCACATGGCCCTCCCTGGCACAGTCGAACTCCTGCGCGAGCGACAGACCGTTTTCCGCTCCCGGAGGGCTCCCGCCGGCAACGGGCGTTGGCGTGAAGCCGGCATTGGCGAAGAGCAGCTTGCGGACCTTGACGCTCGATTTCTGTCCGCCGCGCGTGCCGACTTGAAGCAGCGCCGGGCCGGCTGTCAGCGGCTCACGCAGCATGAAGTTCTGATCGGTGGCCTTCGTCTGGCAATGGAGATTCCTGGTATCGGCCTTGTAGGACAGCTTGAATTCGGCCCAGCTTTCTTGCGCCAGCTCGCCCAGATGCACGGGATAGGTGGCCGCGCCCTGGTTCGACAAGAAGGCGATGAAGACCTGCTTGTTCTGCAGCAGCAGATTGAGCGGACCGCAGCTGAGAATGGGATTCTGCTTTTCCCAGTCCTGTGCCCACAGTTCCAGAGACAAATCCCAGTCCTTGCCCAGGTCAAACCCACCCATTCCGAACGAATTGCTCTTGGCGCCATCGACCTCGTACGCGAACGACACGCCGCCGCTGGTGGACGGCGGCGGATCAGTCGGCAGGTCGGGCAGGACCGTCACCTCAAGCGACTTGACATCGATGCTGTGTTTGGGCGAATCGATCCACACCAAGCTGCGCTGCGCCTTGGGCCACTGATTCACTCTGCGATTAACAAGCCGACCATCGACGTGAAGATCTATTTCGCGATTGGTGATGCGTAGGCGGACCGTTTGCCATATTTCGGGAGTCAGCGTGACTGCAAAGGTGTTCTGCAGGCCGCCCACAAAGGTGAAATTGCCGGAAGTGCGCACAACCGCTTCTGCCAGGATCGGCGCCGCATACGTGGCCTTGGTCGCCACCTTGCCCCCCGGCTCGACGTGGATGTGATCGAGTTCAAACTTGCCATTGGCGACGTCCAGGTGCCGCCACTGCTGCGGGACATCGACGGGCTTCTTCTTGTCGCCGGGATCCTTCTTGACGTCGGGATCCTCGCTCGCCGTCTTGATGTCTTTCTTGTCTTTCTTGTCCTTCTTGTTCTGAGCGAGATTGGCATTGACGGGCGATGTGCGATTGCGCGTCAACGAGAAGACCAGGCCTGCGACCAGGAAGAGCAGACAGGCGCCCCCGACAATCAGAGGCCAGCTCAGGGGCCAGCGCGTGCGAGACTTGCCGCGGCGGTGTGCGACACGCACGAGCGGCTCGCTGTCAGCGGCGGCGAAATCAACATCGCCCGCGGCGGCCGGCGCCGTGGTCGCAGCCGTGGTCGCAGCCGTGGTCGCAGCCGCCGGCCGCAGCACCGTGATCGGCATGCGTTGCACCTGAGCGCCTTGCCCGAGAATGCTCGCCACCTGATCTTCCTGGGCAGGCGTCAACGGCCGTACGGTGTCCTGGATCATCAGCTGATCCAGCACCGGCGCCTGTTCGAGCGGCGCCTGGCTGGCCAGTGCCAGGTGGCCGATCAGGTCGTGCAGCGTGGCATCCTGTACTTGCCAGAACTCCTTGAACAGGGGCGATGCCGCCGGCTGGCGCAGGTCCTTCTCGCGGAACAGGAGATTGTCGCCGTTGTCGTAGCGCTGCCAGACGTCCTTGCCGCCGACCACCAGGCCACGCAGCGCGCAATAGATCGACAGCAGGGGAAAGCGATCGAGTTCCGCGTTGTACAGGCCCTCGCGAATGCGCTGCGGATGCTGATACGCTGGATGTCCCACCTCGCCCGACTTGCTGCTGGCCAGTGCGGGGACAAACATGCCATCATAGTCGATGAGCTTGACGGCCAGCGATGTCGCACGGCTGCCCGGGACCAGAATGACGTTGCCATGCTGCAGGTCGGCGTGCGCCAGGTTTGCCTCCCGCAACCGCCTGGCCATGCGCACCCAGATCTGCCCCAATGCTTCCAGCTGATTCTTCTTGTCGAGCGCGGCGCGTACGAACTCATTGAGCAGCAACCCTTCGACCCAGCGCATCTTGAGGATGGGATACCACTCTCCGCGGATGCGGACGCCTTGCTCGAGGTACTGGAAATCGACCGTGAACGGCAGCTTGGCCTGGCCCAATGCCTTGCTGATCTCAAGGTAGCGCTCGCGCAGGCCGGCAATCTCGCGGGTGAAGCACTTGACCGCCCAGCGATTGCCGCTGGACTGGCATTCGAATTCATAGACGTCGGCGAAGTTGCCGGACCGCGGCACCGGCATGCCCAGCGGGTTCAAGGTCGGCTGGCCGGATCTCAGTTCCGGATCGGCAAGCGAGCTTGCCGGATCCTGAATGGCCTCGTTGTAGTCTTGCGAAAGTGGCCAAGCCATGCTGAGCGTCTCCTGGGAACGCCGGGCCAGCGAGACAATCCTTGTGCGTTGCACGCGCTGCGTGCGGCACACGCGTTTCGCGCGTCAGGCGCGGTGTGCCGCCATCAGCGCACCGTCTGGGCGGCACGGGTGCCGATCTCCAGGAAGCGGATTACCGACACCAGGTCGGCATTGAACACGAAGCCGCGCGTGTTGTCGTTGACGGCAAAGCCTTCACCCTTGGCCGCCTCGCGAAACTTGCGCGGCAACACGCTGGACATCCGAAACAAGATTCGCGCCTCCGGATCGGGCAATTCCCCTTCCCGAGAAGGAAATTCTATGGCCCGAACCGGAGACGATGACAGATGGGCGTTGAAAAGCATCACCGCCCCGTCGCTCGTTTGCAGCTTGATCCGCTGGCCGGCAGCTTGCTCTGGATTGCCGTCCGTCGCCTTGCCGTCGGTGATGTTGATCACCAGCGGAGGAAACGCATCGGGAAAACGCTCGATGAAGCCGGCGATCTCCTTGGATGCCTCCCCCAGCGCCTTGCACATGGGCGTGCGACCGCCCGCCGTCGCCTCGAACCACACCGGAAACTTGAACTTTTGCTCGATCAGTCCCCCCGCCCCGTCGGATACCTTGCGCGTGCGCGGCTCGATCCGCAGCGGATGACTGGCGACATCGCTGATGGGCGTCAGCTTGCGTCCGGTCAACTCGCCTCCGAGGGCCCAGCTCACCTGCCCTCCATAGCCGATCACGCCCACATGAAAGTAGTCGCGGATGCCGTCGCTCTTGGCGCACTTGAGTATCAGGTTTTGCAAGAGCCGATTGATGCTATCGGCCACGCCGCTCGACTTCGCCTGCTCCGGCTGCGCGCCGAACGGCTCGGCCATCGAACTCGACTGATCGATGAGAAATACCAGACACGTCGGATTGGCGCGGCTCAACTCGGCTTCGTAAGCCATGATGCTGTTCCAAGAAGTATGCGTTGCACAACCTCATCCATTCTCTCTACCAGTCCCCTCAGGTCAAGAAGAAAAGGAGATGGCGCCAAGGCCAGCGGGCCAGATTGCACCGGTGAGACGAGTCGCGTTCCGGCGCGCAACCCGGCCCGGTAAGGCGGGATTCACACCAGCTGCCAGCGCGAGAGTGCGCGGACAAACCCACGCGTTGCGGCCAGGCGGCGCGCGGCTCCAGCGCCATGCTCGGCCACGCCTCGCGCAATATCGTGCGAGCTTCACTCGACGACTGCGGCACCCCAGCCGTCGTAGTCGACGCCGCACTTTTCCGCCAGCTCCGCGTGGGCCTGCGATGCTGCGACGATCGCATCCTCATCAAGGACCATCTTCTTCACCATCACGATCTGATTCTTCGCGTCCGGGGCTTGCTCGACATAGCCGCGCTGCTCGAGACGTCGCGCTACCCGCCGCAAGCCGCTCTCGTTGCCGGTGAACACAAACTCCAGCGCGTGTTCCTTGGCCGGATCGCTGCCTGCCCTGAGCAGTTCGCGCACGACGCTCTGGTCGGCCAGCATCAGCCAGATCGCCGGCGTGGGACGGACACACTCGTCGAAAAACGTCCAGCCCTCGTGCTCCGAGACATCGATGTCGTACTTCTTGTGGGATAGCATCCATATCCCGACCGGCGGGCGAAAGGAGTCCCAGTCATCGAGCTGGAACACCAGCTCGCGCTGGCCGTTGTGCGTGAGCCGGCCGACCAGACGGCAGGCCACGCGTTCGCGCTCCAGGGCGGCGCACAGCTCGTCTTCGAGAGCGTAGAGGCGGTCCGTCTCGGGGGGGACCGGTCCGCCGTTACGGTTTGGCTTGCGAATCGGAATGATGACGCGCGCAATGGGCCAGCGTGTCCGTGATATCTTGCCTGGCTGCCTCGACGTCGAACGAGACGAACAGCGGCTTGTCGTCGGACTGGGCAACGTAGCTGTCCCAGTCGTCGAACACGACCTGACTTTGCTTTTTGGGCATGTGCTGGATTACTCACTGATGGCATTCCGACGGCATCCAGACACCGCTCAGCCGATCAGTTCGGAAATCGGCGTGCCGAAGGGCAACAGCGATATCGGCCGCCCGGCGTGGTTCAGGAACTGGTGCTCATGGTTGATTCCGAGAAACCTGTAGATGGTCGCCAGGAGATCCTGGGGCTGGACGGCCCGCGTGGTCGGATATTCACCGAGGCGGTTGGTCGCGCCGATCACCTGCCCCATCGGCATGCCGCCGCCGTAGACGAGGGCACAGCCGGCCGCTCCCCAGTGTTCCCGGCCGGGACCGTGGCCGGTGTTGAACGTCTCGCCGTTTGCGTACGAGATTCTCGGAGAGCGGCCAAACTCGCCCACGACCACGAGCAGGACATTGCGATCCAGGCCGCGTTGACCCAGATCCTCGACCAGGGCCGACACCGCCTGGTCGAACTGGGGACCGCGACGCTTCATGACCGTGAAGATATTGCCATGCACGGCATGATCGTCCCAGCCGACGCCGCTCCTGTCGGCATCGCCGCGACCGTCGGGTGAAAAGCGGACCGCCACCACGCTGACGCCGGCTTCCACCAGGCGGCGGGCCAGCAGCGCCTGCTGCCCCGCGGTGTGCAATCCATAGCGCTCGCGCACGCGACGAGGCTCGCGACGCAGATCGAACGCCGCCGTCGCGCGCGGGCTCGTGAGCATTTCCAGCGACCGCTGACGAAATCGGCCCTGCGCTTCGGTCTGACCGGCAATGTCCAGGCCAGGCATGGTATCGAAGCTTGCCAGGAGTCTGCGGCGGTCCTGAAGGCGATTGCCCGAATTGGCCGGATGAGGGCGGAAATGATCCACGCGGAAATCCGGCTGGGCCGGGTCGCCCGTGGCGACGAACGGCTTGTAGGCTGTGCCGAGATAGGCCGGCCCGCCCCGGTGCAGACCGGCGGCATACGGGCCCATCGCCACATATCCGGGCATCGCATCTTGCCGACCGCTTCGCAAGCGATGAATCACCGCGCCAAGATCGGGGTGAGCGCTGGCGCCGGTCGCGTCGGCATCGACATAACCCGTGAGGAAGTAACGCGAACCGTCGGGATGGCCGGAATAAGGCTGATGCAGCGACCGCACGATGGCCAGCTTGTCGGCCAGCCTGGCCAGGCGTGGCAAGATCTCGCTGAACTGAACGCCGACGAGAGCGGTGCGGATGCCACTCAGTTCGCCTCGGTACTCCGCCGGCGCGTTCGGCTTCGGATCGAAGGTCTCGCAATGGCTCGGCCCGCCATCCTGCCAGAGAAAGATCAAGGACGTGTCAGGGCGCGATGGCGCCGACCCGGCCTCGGCCTGCAGCTGCAGGATGCTGCCAAGGTTGAGCGTGCCGATGCCGGTCATGGCCTGCCAGAGAAACGCGCGACGCGCTTCCATGGCTCCGCCGGCTGTGGCTGACCTGCTGTTTGCCATTGCTTCTCAATGTCTGAATGAGACAAGCGCAGGAAACAAGCGGGCACGGTTCCTGGCCGATGCCCGACTAGATGGTATGTGATACGCCGGCCGGAGTCAATGGACCTGAAAGACGGCTTCGACGGTCACAGTCACTTCGTCCCGCCGGTTGACCGACTCGTCGTTCCGATGCGGTACAGATGCGACCTGGTGCGCAGGATGAGGTCGTTGCCGGCGACGGCGGGGGAGGCCATGACGTCGTCGCCGAGGTCGCCGCGGCCGACGAGCGTGTACTTGCGTGCGGCTTCGACGATGAAGGTCTTGCCGTCCTTGCCGAAAAAGTAGATCCGTGAGCCGGCCACCAGCGGCGTGGCGCGGAAACCGTCGGTCAGGCGTTGCTTCCAGATTTCCTGGCCGTCCCTGGCGTCCACGCAGATGGCGACGCCGTTGTTCGTGGCGAGAAAGACCAGGCCTCTGGCGACGACCGGGCTGGCGGCGTCGGGCGTGGCGCCGGCGTATTTCCAGGAGACGTGTGTCTTGTTCACGTCGCCGGCGCCGCCCGCCTTGACGGCGAACAGCGGCCCTTTCATGCCCTGCACGGCATAGACCGTGTCGCCAGCCAGCGTCGGTCCGGAGATGACACGGTTGCCGGTGAAGGCGCTGCAGCGCCAGAGTTGCTTGCCGGTGGCGGGGTCGTAGGCATCGAGCACGTTGCCGCCGAAGACGATCAATTCGGTGCGGCCGTGGGCACGATGCAGGATTGGCGTGGTGTAGGAATCGCCCGGTTCATCGAAAGCGCCGGTGTTGCGCTCGACGTACCAGGCTTCCTTGCCCGTGAGCTTGTGCAGTGCGACGACGTAGCTCTTGCCGCCCCCCTTGGGATCCTGAACGCACTGCGAGATGAGCAGATCGTCCACGATGACGGGGGAATTGGCATGCCCCCACCAGATCGAGTACGGTCCGAAGCGTTCCGTCAGGTTGAGCGCCCACTTCTTGTTGCCGGCAAAATCGAAGCAGACGAGATCGCCGGTGCCGAAATGGGCCCAGACGTGCTTGCCGTTGGTCGTTGGCGACGGGCTGGCCATGTTGTGCTCATCGTGGTAGCGGCCGACGCCCACCGGGCCCTTGCGCCGCGGCGTGCCTTCGCCGATGTCGCGCCGCCAGACGATCTTGCCCGTCCTGGCGTCCAGCCGCAGGAAGACCAGCTGCTTGTCGTCGATCTGCGTGGTCACGAAGATCGCGTCTCCCCAGATGGCGGGAGTCGAGGTGCCCCAGCCCGGTAGCGGCGCCTTCCAGACCACGTTCTCGGTCGCGCTCCAGTGCGTCGGCAGCTTGGCGCTGGCCGTCACGCTGTCGCCGGTGGGGCCGCGCCATTGCGGCCACGTGTCCACCGCCTGTCCGACAGCGGCCTGCCCCATTGTCAAGCACGCCAGCAACGCCATTGCGCACGAGGCCATGTAAACACTCTCCTTGAAAGTCCAGCGGCGACTCCAGGAATATTGTGGCACAATTTCGACGCGGAGGACAGGCTCCAGGCCTGGCGAAATGAATTCCATGGCCTTCGCCCGCTTCATTGCCGCGCTTCCTTCAACCAGCGATCGAGGAAGTCGTAGGCCGTCTTGCGGACCTGCGGCGGGAAGTCGTGGGCACAGTCGGGATAATTCGCGGCCAGCCGGTCTCCGGCGCCGCGCAAGGCGTAGACCGGCCGTGCGGCGGCGATGCAGTCCTTGACGCCGGAGACTTCGAAGTTGCTGTCGCGGAGCGGAGAGCTGGCGAGGAACGGCCGCGGCGCAAACGCCGCCACGATCTCGGGAAAATCGAACGGTACCCTGGCCGGCGAAGAATCATAGAGCCTGGCGATGCGCGGCATGTAGCGATCGCTGGTCCAGCCGCGCAGGTCGCCTTTGTAATACTTCGGAAAGGCGTTGAAGCCGCAGTTGGAAACGAGGACCTTGATGCGCGGCTCGAACACGGCCGTGAACATGGTGTTGTGCCCGCCCAGCGAGTGCCCGATGCAGCCGATGCGCTCGCCGTCCACCTGGGGCAACGACTGCAACAGATCGATGGCCCGCATGTTGTTCCAGATGGCCTTCATCGTGCCACTGACGAACTCGCTTTTCTTGAAGTCGAACGGGTATTCGCCGAAGCTGGGATAATCGATGGCGAGTGTCACGTAGCCACGCTCGGCCAGGTGCAGCGCGTAGTGCAGGCTGGGCAGCCCGCCCAGCCCCGCCGGTTCCTTGCTGCCGAGCGCCCCGTTCGTCTGATGCAGACACAGGATGCCGGGGACCTTGTCCTTGACGCCGGCCGGCAGGAACAGGTAGCCGGGCACGCGCTCGCCCCTGGCGACTGCAAACGTCAACTTCTTGCGGATGAATCGCGGCGTCCTGACCTCGTCGAGGTACTTGACGTCGAGCGGAACCTTCTTGCTCGCATCCGGCAACGGCCCCATGACCTTTTCCATGTTGGCGACGATGTGGGCGCGCCGCTTGGCCCAGTCGGCCGGCGTCTTGACGGCATGCTCCTTGCCGGACGCGTCGCGCCAGACGAGCAGCTTCGTCTTGTCCGCATAGACGGAAACGGGTTCCTGACCGGAGACGACGGCGGCCGACGCGCTCAGGAAAATGATGGCGATCACTTTGTTCATGGTTCAACCTTGGTATCAAGCGGATTCTTCTCTGTCCGTGCGCCGGCTCCAGCGGCGGGCCAGCGTGAAGATCGGGGCGAGCGGCAGTTCGAAGCCGGGCAACAGCGGCGTCCGGTAAATTTGCCCTTCGCGAAAGACGCGCTTCTTGATCCTGCCGCCGACTCGCGAGTAGACAGTCATCGTGTCGCGGAAGCGGTCGAAGATCCAGTACTCCTGCACGCGGATCGCCATGTACTCGCGGCGCTTGACATCGTAATCGCGATCCTGGTTGCGCTTGCCCTTCGAGACAACCTCGGCAATGATCGTCGGCGGCTCGTTCTTGCGCGGCAAGCGGCCCAGACCCGCCCAGATGACCCGGTCGGCCTTGCGGCGATGGCGACGGTTGCGACCGGTGCGCACCGTCTGCTCCGGCAAGGTCGCGTCCAGCGCGCCCCCCTGGGGATGGGTCTTCTGATAATGCAATAATTGGTAGCCCAGTTCCTCGTTGGGGCCGGTTTCGCTCTCGGATGGAATCGGCGACACGACGAGCGCTCGGTTGATGAGTTCGTAGCGCCGGCCCGCGACGAACTCGGCGCGATCGAACTCGCGCGGCGACATGATGACGCCGCTGGCACGCGGACCGAGTTTTTCCAGCAATGCCGCCATGACGATCTCCTCACTGGCTGCGAAAGTCCTTCGCGAACGCCGCCGGCGTCAGGTCCGCGCCGGTGGCGTGGCGGGTCAGCTGGTTCCAGCTCAGCGTGCGGCCGGGGTCGAAGACACGCTTTTGCATGAACGCGCCGACCTTCTTGTTGCCGACGTAGACCACGCCGTCCGGTTGTGCCCCGCCGTACACGTCCCGGGCGATGGCGTGGTGCACCTGCGAGGCGAACATCTCGCCCATCATGTAGTTGTGGTAGTAGACGGGGGCCACGATGATGTGGATCTTGCTGCCGTAGTCCGGAGCGTTGCGGCCCTCGGGGCGGCGCAGCAGTTGATAGCGCTCGACCTGGTCCCACCAAAGCTTGTTGAGGTCCTGGTCCGGGTTCTCGTACATGCCCTTCTCGAAGCGCAGCATCACCTGGCACCAGCGCGAGAAGACCAGCAGCTTGTTGCGCATCATCTTGCTGGCCGTCGCGTCGAACGCCTTGGGATCGGCGACCTCGACGCCCATCTTCTCCAGCCAGCCACGCCGCTTCGACAGCCGCTCGAAGAGCATGGCCACGCCCTCGGTCGCCAGGATGTGCGAATCGGTGCGCAGGACATACGGCAGCTTCTCGGGAATGTTGATGCTGGAGTACACCGCGTGGCCGAACTCGTGCAGCATCGTGGACATCCAGTACTCGTTGGGGACGATGTTGGCCAGCACGCGGACGTCCGTGCCATCGCGGGTGATGTCGGTGCAGAAGGCATGCGGGTTCTTGCCCTTGCGCGGCGCAAAGTCATTGTTGGAGCGCTCGATGACCAGGTCGATGGGCAGGCCGATGCCGCGATAGAAGTCGCGGCACAGCCGGACGATGTCGGCCGTCGCGAAGATCTTGTCGAGGTCCGTCTTGAAGACGCCGGGCGCCTCCTGGAAGAATGGATCGTGGTAATGCCAGGGCCGCAGCTCATCCACGGTGACGTTGCAGTTCCTGGCCAGGATGGCGTCCATCTCCGCCTTGGCCTGCTTGAACGGCTCGCGCGTCAGTTCATCGAGCTCGTCGAAGAGCTTGATGAGGGCGTCGCCGTTCTGTTCGTTGAGGAAGAGCTGCATGGCGTGGAAGTTCTTGAAGCCGAGCTTCTTGGCGGCCTCGTTGCGCAGGCCGACCAGCTCGCGCAGCTCCTTCTCGACGACCTTGCCGACCTCCTTGCTGGCTTCCCAGACCTGCTTGCGCTTGGCGGACAGCGTGGACTTCTTGAGCACGTCGCGGACCTCGCCGTCGGTCAGCTCCTTGCCGTCCACCTTGGCGCGGAAGGTGGAGAACTTCTTCTCGATGGAGTTGCCGAGGGCCGTCATCTTCTTGAGCAGCTCCGGCTCAAGCTGCTTTTCCAGGTAGATGAGGTAGATGACATCGACAGCCCGGCGCACGATCGGGTTATCGATCCCGGCTTCCTTGACAAACTTGATCTCGGCAAAGGCAGCCTTGTCGGAAAGGACGGCGTCAATCTTGTTCTGCGCCTCTTCCTTGCGCTTGTAGTCCTCGTCCTTGCCGGTGATGTTGGCATCCCACCAGGCGCGGTTGGCGGCGATCTCCAGCGGCCGTACGATCTTGCTGTAATCCGCCACGACCTTGCGCGCCGGCGCGTCGCCGTCCTGGGCCGCCGCGGATGGCCGCGAAACCATCCATTGCAAGCAGATGAGCAGCAAGCCAACCGATAGCAAGATGCGAAGCGCCAGCATGTGGTTCTCCCTATGCGCTGAAGCCGACCGATGCGGCCGAGTTGCGTTCATCCTATCGATCCGGCGACGGCGTCAGTAGTCGCTCGCGCCCGGAATAGTCTAAGTTGGATCGATGAACGCCTGTGATTTGCCTCCAAGGAAATACAGAAAGCCGACCAGAAATCCGGCTCCGGGTCGCAGCGAGAACAAGCCGCGATCCTGGCGGCGTCTCGGGGCGTTCGACGACTTGCCCATAGAATTGTCGATGGCACAGCTACGTCATCGTCGTCCTGGCCGATTGAGGCCCTCGCGTTTCCGGCTTCATAGCGGCCTGGGAACCGCGGCGGGAGATTTTCGCCATGTCATCCAGTCCTGAGCCGGCCCGCGCTACCGAGTCCTACCAGCCCGACTGGGAGGCCGACGGCGCCGGCGACCTGTTTGCCGGGCGTTTCAAGATCCGCGAAAAGCTCGGCGAGGGCGGCATGGGGCGTGTCTACGTCGCCGATCAAGTCCAGCCCGTTCAGCGGCGCGTCGCCATCAAGGTGCTCAAGGCCGACCTGGAAGGCGCCAGCGCCCTGGCCCGTTTCGAGCAGGAGCGGCAGGCCCTCGCCCTGATGGACCACCCCAACATCGCCAAGGTCTTCGACGGCGGCACCGACGAGCAGGGTCGGCCCTTCCTCGTCATGGAGCTGGTCAAGGGCATCCCGATCACGAAGTATTGCGACCAGGAAAAACTCACGCCGCACGAGCGCCTGGAGCTGATGGTGCCGGTGTGCCAGGCGGTGCAGCACGCGCACCAGAAGGGCATCATTCACCGCGACCTCAAGCCTTCCAATATTCTCATCGCGCTTTATGACGGCAAGCCGGTGCCGAAGGTCATCGACTTCGGCGTCGCCAAGGCGACCGCCCGGCGGCTGGCGGAGCACACCATCTACACGGAAGCCGGCACCATCGTCGGCACGCTCGAGTACATGGCCCCCGAACAAGCGGAGCTGAACAACCTCGACATCGACACGCGGGCCGACATCGACTCGCTGGGCGTCATGCTCTATCAGCTGCTGACAGGCAGCCCGCCATTCACGCGCGATCAGTTGCGCGGCGTCGCCTACGGCGAGATGCTGCGCCTGCTCCGGGATGTCGAGCCGGCGCGGCCGAGCACGCGACTGTCGAGTTCCAACGAACGGCCCGTCCTGGCTTCCCAGCGCAAGCTGGAGCCGAAACGGCTGACCCGATTGCTGCGCGGCGACCTCGACTGGCTCGTGATGAAGTGCCTGGAGAAGGAACGATCGCGGCGCTACGACACGGCCAACGCCCTGGCGCTGGACTTGCAGCATTTCCTGCGCGACGAGCCGGTCTCGGCAGGTGCGCCGAGCGCCGGCTACCGGCTGCAGAAGTTCGTACGCCGGAACAGGGGGCCAGTATTGGCGGCCGCGCTCGTGATGCTGGCCCTGGTCGTGGGAATCATCGGCACGACCTGGGGCCTGATCCAGGCCGACGTCGCGCGGCGCGACGCAGAGGCGGCGCAAGAAAGGGAGGCGAAGCAGCGCCAGGCGGCCGAGGCGAAAGAGAAGGAGGCCAAGGAGGCGGCGGCCGAGGCCAAGGCGGTTCTGGAGTTTTTCCAAAACAAAGTGCTGGCCGCAGGTGGTCCGGAAGGGCAATGGGGCGGGCTCGGCAGGGACGTCACGCTGCGCAAGGCTCTCGATGCCGCCCGCGTCGAAGTGGGTAAGCGTTTCAAGGACCGGCCCATTATCGAGGCGGCGGTGTTGAAGGTACTCGCCGACACCTACTGGTACCTTGGCCAATGGGAGGAAACGATACCGATGTTCGAGCGAGCCCTGGCGCTGCGGCAGGCGCACCTGGCGAAAGACCATCCGGACACGTTGTTGAGCATGCAGGATCTTGGGTTCGTCTATTGCCATACCGACAGACTGGATAAGGGACTGCCGTTATACGAACAAACCGCAACCCTCATGGAGGCGCGGCATGGCGCCGATCACGCCGACACCCGCGAGGCTATCGCCGAGCTCGCCTGGACTCATGTCAACTTCACCGGCCAGTACGACCGGGCGGTCACTCTTTTTGAGCGTAGCCTGAAGTCAGCCACGCTTCCCGCAGGTTCTTACTAAGGTTTTGCAAAGCTGCAGCTGGCCTTGTCAAAATGGGCAATTTCGTTCAAATTCCTGGTAATTTCACATGGCGCACGACGACCACGGAGGGTCCGGTCATGCCAGGGATTGTCGAGTTCCC
>VGYC01000032.1 GCA_016873095.1 Planctomycetota bacterium
CACGCGCACATCAGGAAGCGACTGAAAGTACAGCTTGATCGACTTGATTGGCCCAAGGGTAGTAGTAGCGACCATGCGTTCCTATCCTCCGGAAAAGAGATGGGACGGGACAGGCAAAACTCCGGAGAATCGTAGGGGCTGTACAGTAGTCAAAATCAAGCCCGCGGCGATAATTGAGGCAGAATTTGGCGATTTCGCCCTGGTGATGCCCTGCTCCGGGTACAGCACCTTGTCGGGGCTCGTGAGACGCACGCCGGCATATTCCTTCTTGCCCGCATCGTATCCTGGTTTTCCGCCTGGCGTGTTCCGCTCCGTAGCAGTACGAGAAACGGCCCTGTCCCGCTGGACGTCCCCGGCGGGCCGGTCTTCACGCAATCCCTGGAATGAAGCATGGCGCAGTCGGCCATCGCGCGTCCAGGCAGCGTACGCGACCTGGGCGACCAGCTGCGGCTCGACCCAGTAGGTCTCGGCGCTCCGGCGAGTCAGGTTCTCGAAGGGCGAGGCGGCGCGGGCCAGCGGCTTTAGGCGTTGCAACAAGGAGCGAAGCGTCGGCTCGTCAAAACCCGTGCCGACCTTGCCGGCATACAGCAGATTGCCTCTGTCATGGACGCCAACGAGTAATGCGCCGAGGCCGACGCGCGCGCCGCGCGGGGCAGAGTAGCCGCCGATGACAAATGCATCGCTCTTGAGGCACTTGACCTTGAGCCAGTCGAGCCCGCGGCCGGGCCGGTAGGGCCGATCGCGACGCTTGCTGATGATCCCTTCCAAACCCATCTTGCACGCCTGCTGACGAAATGCACGACCATTGCCTTCGAGATGGTCCGAGTAGCGGATACGGGGCAGCGCGGCGGTGCGGATGACCTCGGCCAGAAGGCGCTTGCGCTCGTCGAGAGGAACGGCCGCGATATCGCGACCGTTGAGATGCAGAAGATCGAAGGCAAAGTAATGCAGCGCAGCGGCGTCTCCACCGCCGATGGCGTTCTGCAACTCCTGGAAGTCGGTGCTGCCATCGGCGCGCAACACCACGACTTCGCCGTCCAGGATCGCCTGGGTAACGGGCAGCGCTCCGGCGGCATCCGCGAGCGCACCGAATCGCGACGTCCAGTCCTGGTGGTTGCGGCTGAGGAAGCGCACGCGCCCCTTCTCGACGCGGCAAACCATGCGATAGCCGTCGAGCTTGATCTCGTGAAGCCAGTCAGCGCCGTCCGGCGCTTCACGCGCGAGAGTGGCAAGCTGCACCGGCACCCGACGAGGAAGCGGCGCGGCGCTGGCGCCCCTGGGCATGGAGAATTGCGCCGTGCCGCGTCGGGAGAGCTTTCGCTTGCCTGCCTTGGCCGGCTCAAGCGTCTTCGAGGCGGACGCGTTCCAGACACGATCGCGTGCGGCGGCGATCTCCTCCAGGCTTCGATCGCTGAGCACGCTCAGCGGATCTTCCAAAAGGATGTCGCCCTGATCGGAAGCCTCCTCATCGCGCTCCTTGAACAACAGCCAGTTGGGTCTGGCGCTCGTGCCGTCGGCCCGGCCGGTCCGCAGCAACATCCATTTGCCGCGCAGCTTCTGCCCGTGCAAGATGAACTTGAGCTTGCCGGTTCGAAAGTTTTCCCCGGCATCGTCGAGCGGTTCCCAGGTTCCACGGTCCCAGACCATCACGCTGCCCGCGCCGTATTCACCTGCCGGAATGACGCCCTCGAAGGAACCATAATCGACGGGGTGATCCTCGACCTGGACAGCCAGCCGCTTGACTGACGGGTCGAGGCTGGGGCCCTTGGGGACGGCCCAGCTCTTGAGCACGCCGTCCAGCTCGAGACGAAAGTCATAGTGCAAGTTTCGCGCATCATGCTTTTGCACCACGAAGGACCATCCGGTCCGAGACGGCTCCTGACCGATCGGCTCGGGCGTCCGCTGGAAATGCCGCTTGCGTCTGTATTCTTGAAGAGCCATGATGCCAGAGAATCGAGCAAAAATGATGCCCGTGTCAAGAGCACAGGGCGTTCACTTCGTCGATGTTTCCGTCCTGCTGCCTGAGATGTGCGCGATCGGTCCCCCTGGATGATCGAGAAACAGTTGCATCCCCGGCTCCCAGAAGCCGCGGCGGAGATAGGCGAGGGCAATGGCGCCCAGGCGTGGCGAGACCGCGGCCGATGTCACCTGGCCGACCTCCTGCTCCTGGTGAAAGACCCTGGCCCCCGGCGTCGCGGGCTGGTCGCCGTCGATGCGCAGCGGCGTCAGCATGCGGTTGACGTGGCCACGATCGCGGGCCATGACGATGGTTTCCTGGCCGAGGTAGCAGCCCTTTGTGTAGCTGATCGCTCGGGTGCGGCCGACCTCCATGGCCAGACGCTTGTCATCCATGTCGATGCCGTAGACGGGCCAGCCGGCCTCGATGCGCAAGATGTCCCAGACGGCGTCAGTGGCCGGCGCGGCGCCGGCGGACGTCACCTTTGCCGCCAGTTCCTGTGAGATGGCCGCCGGACAGAAAACATCAAAGCCCGGCAGGCCGAGAACATCGTTGCGGCGGACAAGAATCGGCTCGCCGCCAGACCAGGCCAGCGTGCGATTGCCCAGCTCCTTCAGGTCGGCGACAGCCTCGCCGAGCGACTCGTGCAGGACGTCCTGCGCACGCGGGCCGCAGATGTGGAACTGCGCGAGCGAAGCGGTCCGGTCCGCCAGCTCTACCTGCTCGCTGATCAGGAAATGATTGAGATGGGCCAGGACCTTGCCGGCCTGACCGGCCACGGTGTCCAGCAGAACAAACGCTCCATCATCGGCCGCGGCAAAATGTCCGATCAGCACATGGGCGACGATCTTGGCCTTGGCGGTGGTGAGAAACGCCTCGCGTCCCTCGCCGACCGGCAGACCCTTCACGTCCTGCGTGCACAGGTTGTTGAGAAACATCAAGGCTTCAGGACCGGCCAGCTCGATCTTGCCATGCGCGGAGAGATCGAAGAGTGCGGCACGCTCAACAGCCTGGGGATAACTTGACATCACAAGGTCAGTATAGGACTGCAGCACGAGATGAGGGGAGGATCTTCCGAGGGCGCGGGACCCGAAGGAAAGCGCAAACCGTGATTGCTTCGATCGGCGACGATAGTCTCTTGGATCCATTCGAGACCGACGCCTCGGCGGGTCAAGTCGATATTCCCCCCAAGGCATTGGAGGCAACCCCTGCGCCGCGCGGGCCTGCCCTGAGGTTTATCCTTCCTTTTTTCCGATTCGTCCAGGTCAGGATGTGCCGAGGGGGTATATGTCACTTTCTGGACGAATCCTGGACGAATGTTGTGGACGCATGGCGTCGTGCCTGGGCCAGCGATCCGCGTGTGTGCCGGAGGCTTGCCGCGGTGGCTGCGCCAGGCCAGCGGCGTAACGTCCAGATTCAGTTATACTTACGTCGCAAGGCCCGTAGCTTCTCAATAAGGCTGGGTGAAGGCGGCCTCAATGTGTGTGCGCGAGTGCAAAACCCGCAGGCGCAATTCAATCCATCGCCACGTTACCCAGGGTTATTGAGATCACGCGAGGCCTGGATTAGCCGCGGCGCCGTGTGGGATTTGCTGTCGGCGCGGGGCAGTGGGTCTGACCCCTGTTCGGACAGTCTCTCACTTCACCACGGCCATCGTCTTGTGAGCGTCCGGAAGAACCAGGCAGCGGCCCCGGCCGGTGAGCAGGCGCTGCACCTGGCCCGGAGAGTCGAGCGGGATCGTGAACATGTCCTCGGCGGCTTCATCCGGCATGCCGCTGAGAAGATACAGGTTCGCTTGCTCGGCGGCGCTGGCCCAGAGGAACAGCGTCTCGGAGCACGGGACCTTGTTCTGCCGCAGCGCATAGAGCAGGCCGGCGACGTTCTCGTACTGGCGGAGGATTTCCGCCTCGGGGCCAAGCTCCGGCTGCCCGGCGGTGACGAGGACGATGCGGCCATTGGATTTGACGACGCGCGCGGCCGATGCGAAGGCGCGGGCCAGGTCGTCCAGCGACAGCCGCTCTGGATCGCCGCTGATGCCCGCCAGCACCACATCGGCTGGCTCGGCGATCTCGACGCGCCAGCGGGCGTCGAGCAGCCGTTGCCCAGCATCGCTGTTTTCCACGGGCCCGGCCAGAACATGCACGACGTCAGTACCGGTGCCCTCGATGATCTGAACGAGAAACGGCGCGCCGAGTTGCCAGGCCACCTCGGCGGCCTCGCGGCGAACCGGCCAGGGTTCGCTTCCGGGCGCATCGAGCGTCAGGTGCCGGAACAGCTCCCGGCGCGTGGCCTCATCGCTCAGCGCCGGGTAGATCGCCGTTTCCGCGCCCGAATATCCCAGCACCGGATCGTACGCGCGGCCCGACAGGACGACGACCTGGTCGGCATCCACCACGGTGCGATTGAGGTATATCCGCCGGCCCTTGCGCGTGCTGGCCAGGTAACTCAGGTGCCGGCGATTGTCCGGATCATGTACTTCGAGCCGGGTTTCCTCGAACTCGTCCGCGAGGTCGTCGAGCCATGGCTGTTCCACCGAGCGCGGCGGGCACAGGATGGTGATGGCCGCCGGCGCGATGTGTGCCTCTTTCAGATGCTCCAGCACCGGCATGAGCAGCTTGCCCACATTCGGCAGGCGATCGTCCAGGATGATGGCCACGTGATCGTCGGGAATGAGCGCCTGCCGCAGTGCGGGAAAATCGAGCGGGTGCTCGAGCGCCTCGCGGACCGCGCCGACAGGATCGGCCAGCGGCGCCGCCGGCGGCTGACGGCGGACCGGCACCACGTCGTGGTCCGGCACCTCCACCGGCAAGACTTCCCGGCCATAGGCGACATCGATCCGCATGAGACCTCCATGTTTGCGCTTGCACGCCAGCGCATGCCGCGAGCGGCGTGCTGTCATTCTCGCCGTCCGGCGAGTCGTAGGCAACCCGTTGGCGTATTATGGTGGACGCGGCCGCCGGACGCATCATCGGGGAAGCTGCCAGAAAGAGTCATGCTTGGCGATCTGCAAACCTTGGTATCCTCCGCGCCCGGGATGCGGCGTCGCGACCTCGTGCGGGCCGGCGGATTGGCCGCGTTCGCATTGACGTTGCCCGAACTGGTGGGCGCCAGGACGCCGCCGTCTTTGACCCACGGCCGGGCCAGGTCATGTATCTACATATTTCTCCAGGGCGGACCGTCGCAGTTAGATACTTTTGATCCCAAGCCGGACGCGCCGGCCGAAATCCGCGGCGAGTTCCGGGCCATCGCGACGAGTGTGCCGGGCACTCTCGTCAGCGAGCACTTGCCGCGCCTCGCGCGACTGGCCAACCGCTTTGCCTTGGTCCGTTCGTGCACGCATGACGATCCGGAGCACAATTCAGCCGCCTACGCGTGCTTGACGGGGCGGATGCACCCGAACAAGGGACAGATCGTGGGCCCCGGCCCCGACGATTTTCCGCCGTACGGGGCGGCGCTGGCCGGGATTCGGCCGCCGCCGCAATCGCTGCCGGCGTGGGTGACGATGCCCGCCTATCTCATCAATGCCGGCGTGCCGTTTCCGTCGCAGAATGCGGGTTTCATGGGGTCGGCCTTCGACCCTTTGGCCATTCGCCGCGATCCCAATCTAGCAGGCTTTGCCGTGGAAGGTCTGGGCCTGTCCACGGGCGTGTCGGTCGATCGACTGGATGCCCGCCGGGCCCTGTGGCAGCGCTTGGACCAGCTGGCGCACCGGGTCGACGCCGCAAATTCCGCGCGAGCCATGGAGAATTGTTACCAGCGGGCCTTCGACCTCATACTTTCGCCGGCGGCGCGGCGGGCGTTTCAGTTGTCAGCCGAGCCGTTGGCGGCGCGCGATCGATATGGTCGAACGCCCTTTGGGCAGAGCCTGCTGTTGTCGCGCCGGCTTATCGAGGCGGGCGTGCCGCTGGTGACGGTCTACTACACCAATGAAACACCCAGGCGGCCAGGCTGCTCGATCTCCTGGGACACCCACGAAGACAACTTCCCCGACCTGAAGACCAAGTTGCTGCCCGACCTGGATCGCGCCCTGTCGGCGCTGCTGGCAGACCTGGAATTGCGCGGCCTGCTAGGCGAGACACTGGTGGTGGCGGCGGGCGAGTTTGGCCGCACGCCGAAGGTCGGCCAGCGCATCACCAATGCCGGGGCGACCGGCAATGGTCGCGATCACTGGACACGGGCGTACAGCGTGCTCTGGGCCGGCGGCGGCGTTCGCGGCGGCCTCGTCTACGGTGCCTCGGACAGGCACGCGGCGAGCCCGGCCCGGCAGCCGGTCACCCCGGCCGCACTCGCCGCGAGCCTCTATCATGCATTGGGCGTCGATCCCAGCCGGATGCTGCGCGATCGACTGGGCCGGCCGCATGCCCTCACCGAAGCCGAGCCGATTCATGCCTTGTTCGCCTGAATCAACTTCATGGGAGTCGTGCCAATGCGATGCTCGTGCCTGGTTGCGTTCATTGCCGCGATGGGTTGCCTGTTTCTGGCCGCAGAACCGGTGCAGGCCTGGGGCGCGCACCGCTGGCATGCGGAACTGGTGCGGAAGATTCTAGCGCCGGCGCTGACGGCCGGCGACCGCCCTGTATTCTCCGACAAGGAGCTGGATGAATACGTCAACCTGTATGCGTACTACCCGGACTGGGGCTGGGGACTCACCGGCAAGCGACCGGACGAGCGCTGGGGCTATTTCATCGAAACGCACAAGAAGCGTTCGCTGGATGGAAACACGCACAGCAAGCGTGCCGCGCTTGAGTATTTCAAGCTCATGCTGGAAACGCTGGCGTCCGGCGAGTCGCGGCAGTCTCTGGTCTGGGCCGGCTGTCTGACGCATCAGATCGGCGATGCCGTCGCGACCAATCATCCGCCACTGCTGATGTACATGGTCTATGGCCTGATGCCGTGGAACATGACCCTCGGCGATACCGACAAGAAGATCGGCAGCCGCGGCGACTGGCTCGACCTGGCCGTCGCTGTCGATCCGGCGGGCAAGCGTTACCTGCAACAGGAGTTGCAGGACCATCGACCCCGGCTGCTGGCGGACAACGCGCTCGATGCCGCCGTGCAATTGCAGATGATTCTCGACAAGAATTTCTTGCTGGTGCTCAAGCACGAGCGTGCCATCGCCGCCGCTTACGAGGCCTGGACCGCGCGGGCTGACCCGGCGGCGAGAGACAAGCTCGCCAAGCTCATGGCTGGGGTCGTGGCACAATGCACCAGGGACGCGGCGGATGTTCTGTACACGGCCGTCGAACTCGTAAGGTCGAAGAAATCGACATTTCAAGTGGCCGAAGCGCAACGCAAGGGCGCACCGCAGGTGAAGACTCTGCGACAGGCACACCCACTTGCAGGCGTTTCCTCCTATCAGGACCTGCTGGGCGGGAAAGCCCAGCGCGGCGCCGTCGGCGTTTTCCTGGGCGTGCCGCCGTGCTACTGGGTGACTCCGGGCGCCATCGACCTGCGTGACTGCTATTTCCTGAGCGTCGTGGCCCGCACTCTCAAGAGGGAGAAGATCCCCTGCACCATCCTCGACATCCGCAAGCCCCCCGGACGCCTCGCTCCCAACGAGACACCGGTGATCGTGCTGGCGCCGTACCGGCAGGAGGACGGCCTGGTGACGGCCGACTTTGAGAAAACGTTGAGCCGATATCAGGCCGACGGCGGACGGATTCTCTTCATCGGCGGCTGGCCGAACTACCCTGCCCTGAAGCCGCTGGCGGATGCGCTCATGCCGAGTCCCAATAACGACCGCCATGACTATCCTGTGACGCCGGCGCAGATGGCTCGCGCCAGGATTGTGGTCGCCGATGGCATCGTCGCCCCACGGAATCCGCCATCGTTCAAGATCGCACGAGTGATGAGCGATTTCGACACGCGCGGCAGCGGCCGCTTGGTTCTCAAGCCGGATCGGCCGAAGTCCGTCGTGCCGGTTCTTGATCTCGAAGTCGATGGAAAAAGAATGGCAGTCAGCGCCGCTCACGTCGATAACGGCGCCTACCGAAGCATCTATGCGCCTTGGTACCTGTTCATGCCGTGCACGTTTCAGAAGAAAACGGCCGTGCAGGACGTGCACGAGCCGCGCCTGGATGCCGAAGGAACCGCCATTCTCAAGTTGCTGGTCGAGCGGCTAAAGCGGTCGGCCGTGCCGCAAGCGGATGCAGCGCCGGGCGCTGCGCTGGGCTGGCCGGCGGTCGGCCTTGTTGTCGCGCTCGCGTGCTGTCGCCTGGCAAGACGGCCCAGGCAACCGCTGTCACGGAAATTACGGTGACTCATGCTATTCGGCGCGCCGTTGAGTCGCAGGCTCCGCTTGGCGTATAATGATGAGTGCAACTGCCGGACGCATCATCTCGGACACACGCATCCCCGTTGGGCCGAAGCAGACAAGGAGGGCGTGACATGAGCAGCGTGGCCACGTCAAAAGGGCTGACCGGGCGGCATTTTCTTGGCGGTCGCTGGCTGAGTCCCACCGGTCAATCCTTTGAGAGCCGCAGCCCATCCAGGAACAATGAACTCATCGGCGTGTTCCCCCGCGCCGGACGCGAGGAGGCGGATCAGGCCGTTGCCGCGGCCCGGGCCGCGTTTCCGGAATGGCGGCGCACCAGTCGCATTCATCGCGCGGAACTTTTCGACAACCTCGCGCAGCTCGTCAAGCGCGAGACCGACGCACTCGCGGAGCTGATGGCCCGCGAGTGCGGCAAGGTTGTCACTGAGTGCCGAGCTGAGGTCGTCGAAGGCCTGCACATGATCCAGTATGTCTTCGGCACCGGCCGCATGCCGACCGGCGACGTGCTGGCCTCCGAGATCGCCGACAAGGACGCGTTCATGCGCCGCAAGCCGTGGGGCGTGGCCGCCGTCATCACGCCCTGGAACTTTCCCTTTGCCGTGCCGCTGTGGATGCTTGGACCGAGCTTGCTCGAGGGCAACACTACGGTCTTCAAGCCGTCCGAAGAGACGCCGGCCATCGGCCAGCGGCTCGTCGAACTCTTCGAGGAAGCCGGCTTCCCGCCGGGGACCATCAACCTGGTCCACGGCGACGGCGACACCGGCGAAGCGCTGGTCCGCAATGCCGGCGTCAACATCGTTCTCTTCACCGGCAGCTACGATGTCGGCAAGCGCATCCAGGAGCTTTCCGCCAGCCAGTTCGACCGCATCGTCGCCTGCGAGATGGGCAGCAAGAGCGCCGTCATCGTCTGCGAGGACGCCCGGCTGGATCTCGCCGTGACTTGCGGGCTCCTGAGCGCCTTCAAGACCAGCGGGCAGCGCTGCGTCTCGGCCGGCCGGCTGATCGTGTCGGAGAAAATCATCGACCGCTTCGCCGAGAAGCTGGCGGCGACGGCGAAACGGCTGCGCATCGGCGATCCGCTGGACGCGAGCCACTTCACCGGCCCGGTCATCAACCGCGCCGCCGTCGACAAGGTCGTTTCCTACAACGAGCTTGCCAAGCGTGAAGGCGCCCAGGTGCTGCTCGACGGCGGTCCGCTGACCGACGCGCCGCATGCCGGTGGCTACTACCTGTCGCCGTTCATCTACCGGATGGACCATCGGCCGGGTGTGCGCTGCATCCGCGAGGAGGTCTTCGGGCCGCATCTCGCCCTGATCCCTTTCCGCGACAACGACGAGGCGGCGGCGATTTACAACGACACGGACTATGGGCTATCGATGGCCGTCATCACCGAGAACTTCCGGACGATGCGGCACTTCCGCGAGGAGTGCAATTACGGCATGGGCTACGTAAACCTGCCGTGCATCGGCGCCGAGGTGCATCTGCCCTTCGGCGGCGTCAAGAAGAGCGGCAACGGCCATCCGTCCGCTGCCGGCCTGATCGAGGCCGTCACTCACAAGACGGCCTGGACCGTCAACCACGCCGAGAAAGTTAAGATGGCGCAGGGGCTGAAGGCGGATATCTGATTCGACGCTCGCATTAACCAAGGACGCCAGCATTCATGTGGCACTTCGACAACACCGCCGTGCCTGCCGTCAAGACGCCGCTGCCGGGGCCGCGCGCTCAGTCTCTGCTGGCGCGCGATGAGCAGTTCATGTCGCCGTCGTACACGCGCATCTATCCGCTGGTGGTGGCGCGCGGCAGTGGAGCGGTCATCGAAGACGTGGACGGCAACCTGTTTCTCGACTTCACGGCCGGCATCGCCGTGACCGCGGCGGGGCATTGCCACCCGCACGTCGTCGACGCCATCCGCGACCAGGCCGGCAAGCTGCTGCACATGTCCGGGACGGATTTCTACTACCAGCCGCAGATCGACCTGGCCGAACGGCTGGCAAGACTCGCCCCCGGTCCGTCCGCCAAGCGTGTCTTCTTCACGAACAGCGGCGCCGAAGCACTAGAGGCGGCGTTAAAATTGGCCCGCTGGCACACGGGGCGCTCGCGCGCCCTGGCTTTTCTCGGCGCGTTTCACGGGCGAACGTATGGCGCCATGTCGCTGTCCGGCTCGAAGCTGGTGCACCGTCGCGGTTTCTCGCCGCTGGTGCCGGACATCCATCACACCGGCTACCCGCGTGGTTGCACCGCTTGTCGCAACCTGGCCGATCCGTGCCTGTGCGTGGAGCAGATCGAGGAGACGGTGCTGAAGCGCGTCGCTCCGCCGGAGGAAGTGGCGGCCATCTTCGTCGAGCCGATTCAGGGGGAAGGCGGCTATCACGTCGCCCCACCGGGCTTTCTGCCGGCGCTGCGCGACCTGTGCGACAAGTACGACATCCTGCTGGTGGCCGACGAGGTGCAGACCGGCATGGGCCGCACCGGCAAGCTCTTTGCCATGGAACACTGGGATGTGGAGCCGGACATCATCTGCCTGGCCAAGGGCATCGCCTCCGGCATGCCGCTGGGCGCCATCGTGGCCGGCGAAGACATCATGGACTGGCCTCCCGGCAGCCATGCCAGCACCTTTGGCGGCAACCCGGTGAGCTGCCGCGCTTCACTGGCCACGCTCGATCTGCTGGAAAGTCAGTACATCGCCAATGCCGCCGAACGCGGCGAGCAGCTGCGGCAAGGGCTGGCACGCATGCAAGCCCAGTTTGACGAACTGGGGGAGGTGCGCGGCCTCGGCCTCATGATGGCCGTGGACATCGTCGAGGGGGGCGACCGGCAAGCCCTGGCTCCGCAACGTCGCGATGAACTGATCCAGGCTGCCTTCCAGAGTGGCTTGCTGCTGCTCGGCTGCGGCGAGAGCGCCATTCGATTCTGCCCGCCGCTGTGCGTCAGCGCCGCCCAGGTGAAGTCGGCGTTGGAAATCATCGCGGACTTGCTGGCCCGCGGGCGCGACATGCGCATGACCGGTTGAGGAGCCGCGGCGCCAAAGCGATTGACCCGAAAAACTCGCGGCGGCTCGCAGATGGCTCTTGACAGCGTCGCGTTGTCCCGGCAAACTTCTCCTAGACTCGCCAAGACTTGGTTTCCCACCAACCCAGACCTGGAATCGGCCAGATCGGCCGGACCATACGTTGAGTCGCACAGGGCGCACCTCGCTTTCTCTCCGAAGGGGGTAGTCATGCCCAGGCGTTTGCTGGTGATCGACGGCGCCGATCAGGGGCAGTCTTTTGTCTTGCCCGAGACGGGGACGGTGCTGATTGGCAACAGCCGCAAGCACGTGGATATCTGCCTGCACGATCTTTACGTCGCGCGGGTGCATTGCGAGCTGAGCATCGACGCCGGCCGGCTCACGGTCAGCGCGCGTGACACGCCGGGCGGCACGCTCATCAACAAGTTGCGGGTCACCCAGCAAGATTTACAACCGGGCGATGTGCTCCGTGTCGGCAACTCGCATATCTTGCTGGAGGAGGTTGACGCCGCCGCGCTGGCGAACCCTGACCATGTGCTGTCAGGCAGGCACGCCGCCGACGAGCCAGAGCCCCTGCCAGTTTTCGGACTGGATCGGCTCGGCGATCTGACTGGCCACACGCTCGGGCATTTCGAGCTGGGAACCGTCCTTGGCCGCGGCCACACGGGCGTCGTCTTCCGGGCCCGCGACACCAAGAAGGACCAGGAAGTGGCGCTCAAGGTGCTGTCGCCGGCTTTCCCAGCCGACGATGTCGAGATGAAGCGGTTTATCCAGGTGATGAAACCGATTCTGCCGCTGCGTCATGGAAACGTCATCGGCCTCCTCGGCGCGGGCAAGAGCGGACCGTACGTCTGGCTGGCCATGGAGCTGATAGACGGGACGAGCTTGGAGACGGCGATCGCACGCGTCGCCGAGTCGCGCAAGCTCAAGTGGAAGCCGGCGCTGCGTCTGGCCGTGCATTTGGGCCGTGCCCTCGAGTTTCTGCACCGCGGCCACCTGGTACACGGCAACATCGTGCCGCGCAATATCATTCTGCCCGCCGCGGGCCCGGCCCGGCTCAATGACCTCGCCTTGCTGGAAGCGCTGGGTGAATCACAACTCTTGCTTTCCGTTCTGGAAGGCAAGTTGCTGGCGGAAATGTCGTACCTGTCTCCGGAGCACGTGGACCCGGACAGGCAGCCCGACGAGCTTTCAGACCAGTTCTGTGCCGGCGCCGTCGTTTACGCGCTGCTGCTCGGCCGGCCGCCCTTTCGGGGCGATACTCCCGAGGCGACAGTGGAACAGATCCAGAAGGCGTATCCGGAAAAGCCCAAGACTCTTCTGCCAGCCATGCCGGATGAATTCCAGGGCGCCCTGTTCCGTATGCTGGCCAAGCACCCCGAAGATCGCTTCCCGACGCCGGACATGCTCGTCGCCGAACTGGAGAGCATGGCCCGGGCACGGCAAGTCGATGTTACATGAACCGGCGCTCTTTCAGCCCGGCGGCAAGCCCCTGGCGAAACCCCAGTCGGCCGGCGTGTAACGCACGTTCAGTTCCGGCGTCTTGATGAGGCGGCCCTTGTCGGCCAGGCTGTGCATGACGGCGTCGAGGATGCCGGTCGTGAGCAGCGTGCGCTCGACGGGATAGGCGGGCTGGCCGGTGTGAAAGGTGTGCTCGATGGCGCGGAGCAGATGCTCGAAATGCCCGAACGGGCGATTCTCCTCCAGGCGAAACCAGGTGGCGCGCGGCCTGGCCTCGCCGCGGATGTGCCCCGCGAACAGGAACTCGTTGGCCAGCCCGGTGCTCATGGCCACTGCCGCCTTGAGTCCGTCGCGATACTCGATGAGGAAGAAGGTGGCGTTCTTGGCGAACTCCCCGGGGCGGCCTTTCGGTGGCTTGGGCGTGACCGCGACCGCCGCGTCGAGCAGGGCCCGCGACCAGCGGCCGGCCTTCAGCGCTCGGGAGATCTCGTCGCCGCGGACCGCCTGCACGGCGGCAACGCCGGTTTCGCCCCCCTTGCGGCGCTCGACCATGCACTGCAAGCCTTCAAGCGCGTGGAAGCCGTACGACTCCTCGCCGCCGTAGCCGACGGCGATGGCTTCACTCAGGGCGCAGCCGCGCGGCAAGGTCAGCGCCGGCGCCCGCCAGGCCACGGGCACCGACGAGCCTGCCAGGAACGGGATCTTCATGTCCCGGGCCGTGTCGTACATGTGCCTGGCATCTCGCCAGGCATAAGCGAGATGCTTGTCGTTGAAGACGGGGACGACACGGCCGGTCTTGCGAAACGTCCGCGCGATCTCATCGAAGAACCGCCGCCGCGGATACATGTGCTGGTTGGTGTCCTTGGTGAATGGATAGTTGCCGTGCTCGCCGATGCTGATGACGCCGGCGACGGCCAGCTTGTCCCCGCCGAGCGTCAGTGCCTCCGGGATGGTCTTGGCAATGCGAAAGCCATGCTTCCTGGCGAGGTCGCGGCTCAGATCCCCCTTGAGGGTCTGATCGGTATACAGCGCCACCAGCCGCAGGTCCGGCCCCGCGCCGCCGTCCTGGCGCCAGCCTTCGAGAATCTTGCCGACGATGACATCGGCGTGGGTGTTGCGGCGATAGTCGGTGACCACGGCGGCCACCGGCAAGACGGGCCGCTTGCGTTCCTGGGCGGCAAGGGCGTGTCCGGCCAGCATGCCGCCGGCCGCCGCACCAGCGGCATGACGAAGGAAACGGCGACGCGTGAGAGTCGTTGCGTGAAGATTCATGTTCGACATGTCGCAGTCCTCAACAACATGTGCCGGCCGTCGTGGCTTTCCTGACAAGATATACCGTCATCAGGGGGTGCGGCCGCGATAAAAGTGAATCTGCGCCTTTTCCAGTGTTGCCATGCCTTCCTCGATCTTGGTGTCGATGAAGCCGAGGAACTGCTCGAGTTTTGCCTTTTCATCGACGATCTCGATGATGATCGGCAGGTCGAGAGAAAGCCGTTCGATCTTGAAGGTGTGCAGGCGCGAGTGGGCGCCGAAGCCCATGATGCCGCGCGTCACCGTGGCGCCGGCCATTCCCTGGGCGCGGGCTTGCAGCACGATCCACTCGTAGAGCGGCTTGCCCTCGAACTTGTCGCTCTCGCCGATGAACACGCGCAGGAGATAGCCGTCGGTTGGCAGCATCATGGGTGAGTCCTCCGGTTTCCATCCATGATACTACCATCCAGCAAGCCGCGCAGAAACAGGTCACGGCAGCGCGGCGTCCAATCCTCGCTTGCGTCGCTCGCGCATAGTCGATTACAAGAATTGCATGGTCGCAAAGGCCCGCCTGCTGTCCCTTGCCTTGCTCTTGATCGCCGGCTGCCGTGGCCGGATCGATTCCGGTCCGGGCGACGTGCCGCTGTCCGCGTTCAGCGCCAATATCAGCGCCGGCGATCTGCTCGACGCGCGCACGGCCGGGTCGCGGCTGTCACGCTATCTCGATGAGCTGACCGAGGCCGGCTACAAGAAGCAGGTGCGCATCATCTTGCCGCCTGATTGGGGGCCGATCATCCATCAGCACTGGTTTCCGGTGCTGCGTGCCCGGGGCTTCAAGGTGCTGGCTATCCTCGGCCAGGAGAAACGCGACAGCGCCGCCGACGCGCCGGCCGCCATTGCCTGGGTGAAGCACATCCTGCCGCTGGTCCGCGCGGACCTCGTGGGCATTCAGATCGTCAACGAGCCGGCTTACTGGTTCACACCAGCGGAGTATGCCGCCTATCATCGTCGCATCGCGCCGCTGGTCCGCGATCTTGCTCCCGGAGTGCCGATCGTCGCCGGCGACTTCGGTGCTCAGTTGCAAGGCAGAAACACTCTCGATATCTGGCAAGCCACGCTGGCCGGCGGCGACATCGACTACGATGTCGTCAGCATCCACCCCACCGGCAACAAGCGCCGCGGCGAGTTGCTCGCCTTCGCCAAGCGCCTCCGCGAGTTCCTGTCCCGGGACGGCGCTAGCAAGAAAGTCTGGATCACGGAGGGAGATTGGGGCCACTTGCCCTTCCTGCGCGGGCAAGGACTCGACATCGAGGAAGCGTTCATCTACACCTGGAACGACGACGCCGACGCAAAGCTGATTCGCCGTCCCGGCGGCCGCCTGCCGTGATCTGACGATTCACTTTCCCTTGTCCTTTCTGGGAAAGGTGTACACCGGATTGAAGCCGACTTCCCAGCGCTTGCGGCCAAGATCATGGCCTATTGAGCGGAAGTGGGCAAAGAGCTTGCTCTCGAGGGCGTCGGCTCGTTTGACATCCGCGCCGGCGAGGTTCTTCTCTTCGGCGGGGTCGGCATTGAGGTCGTAAAGCTCGCGTGTCCTGGTTTCGAGGGTATAGATCAGTTTCCAGCCGTCGGGCGTGATGATGCTGCGCTTGTAGGTGTATTGCCTGTAGTCGGTCTCGGAGAACACGTCACGCGTGACCGCCTTGCCTTGCAGGGCAGCGGCGAGGCTTGTGCCGCGCAGCTGCTTCCTGGCCGCATCGGCAAGCGGCACGTCCAGCAGGTCGAGGATCGTCGGCATGATATCGATGCTGCTGACGCGGTCGGCGACGGTCTTGCCGGCCTTCTGCCCCGGGAGCTTGATGATCAGGGGCACGTGCAGCGGCTCGTTGTAGAGCGTGAAGCCATGATCGAAGCGGCCATGCTCGTAAAACTCCGTCCCGTGATCGGAGGTGAGAACGAGCAGGGTCTTGCCGGCGACGCCGATGGCCTCGAGCTTGGCCAGGAACTGAGCGAACCTGTCGTCGGCGCGACGGATCTTTTCATCGTAGATGGCTCGCCAGAAACGCACATCTTCCGGACGCATGGTCAGCCGCCCTTTGTCGAGGCCCTCCTCGCGCAGCGCTTCCTGCTCGTGCTCGGCGCCGGTGTACTTGAAGTCGTAACCCTTGTCCACGAACCGGTAGTCGTAGCCGGCAGCAGGCGCATACTGGCCGTGCACGTCGTAGCCGTGCAGGAACACGAAGAACTTGTTGTCCTTGTTCGCCGCGATCCATTTGAGTGCCTCGGGGACGCTCTGCTCGAGTCCGCCGAACTTTTCCAGCTCATGGAAGTAGACATCGAAGCCCTGCTCGTAGCCGAAGCCGCCGCTCACGCCGGCGTTGCCGGTGAAGCCGCCCGTGACGTAGCCATGGTGCTTCAGGATGTCGGCCAGCGTCATGAGACTCGGCGCCAGCTGCTTGAGATTGGCGAGCTTGCGCAGCTCGGGAGTATAGACGGCGAACTTGTTGGTCAGGCCGTGCTCGGAAGGATAGACGCCGGTGAACCAGCTCATGGAAGCGGGCACGGTCCAGGAGGCGACCGAGTAGGCATGCGTGAAATTGAACGCTTGCCTGGCGACGGCGTCGAGCGTCGGCGAGGTGTTGCGTGCGTAGCCGAGGCAGCCGACATGAGCGGCCTGCAGGGCGTCGAAGCTCACCAGGATCACGTTGTGACCGGGGTATTTCATCGGCAGCAGCGCCGGGTCGATCGGTTGCTCTTCGGGAGCGACGCCGCGCCGGCAACCGCACGGGGACAGGCACGCCGAGAGAAGGACGACCAGCACGACGATTCTCGGCCTTGGCATCGCGAGCCTTTCCCGTTGCCGGTCACGGCGTGCGGGCGACGCGAAAGCCCGCGTCGAAGTGCTTGTCGGCGGGGATGAGAAAGACGCGATTTGCGGAACGGCTGCTGCCGTTGCTGACCAGCCACGACCCGCCGCGCAGCACGCGATGCGTTCCCGTAGCGGGACCGCTGGGATCGTTGACCGGCGACTGCTTGTAGTAGTCCTGGTGGTACCAGTCCCAGCACCATTCCGCCACGTTGCCGTGCATGTCGTACAGGCCCCAGTGATTCGGTGCATAGCTGCCGACCTTGGTGGTGCGCTCGAGACCCGTCGGCGTCGTGGGGACGCCGTAGCCGCCGGTCGAACCCGCGGTCTTGACGTTGGCTTGCCGGCTGGTGATCGCGAAGCCGAAGTGATAGGGCGACCTGGTTCCTGCACGGCACGCATACTCCCATTCGGCTTCGGTCGGCAGCCGGTAGCCATTGCCGCCGACAATGGTCACACGCGCGCTCTTGATCGTGCCGTCCTCGGTCTTCACCTCCGCGACTTTGTAGTACGGCTTGTAGCCGTCCAGCTTGCTCAGGCGATTGCAGAATTCGATAGCGTCATACCAGGATGCACGTTCGACGGGAAAGCGCGCCGTATCAAGTGCGGCCAACCGGTCCTTGCCCGGCCCGTCGCTGCGGAACCAGCTGGGATCGGCCTTCATTACCTTGCGGTACTCTGCCTGACTCACCTCGTGGGCCCCCAGCAGGAATGAGCTGGTGATGCGAACGCGATGCTGGAGTTCATCTTGCCGGCGCCCCCTCTCTGCTTGCGGCGCGCCCATCTGGAACTCGCCGGCGTCGATCACGACCATCGTCAGACCAGTGGACTGGCTTCTGCGTACAGCCATCATGATCGCACGAACCAGCTGACGCGCGCGCCGGCACGTTTCCAGGTCCGGGCTGTCAACCGCGCGGCGCAAGGCCGGCAGGGCCTTCTCACCGATGGCCTTGAGCGCGTCGCCCGCCGCCTCGCGCTTGACGTACTCACGGTCGCCCAGCTGCCTGACAAGGCCGGCGATCGTGCCATCCCCGTCATCCTTGGCTGCCCCGCCGGCGCGAAGTAACCCTGAAAGCGCGATTGCCGAAAGCAAGAAGACCAGCAGCGTACTGTTGCAGAGGGAACGCATGTCGAGCCCGTCGCCAAGTTCCACGCCGCCTGAACCGGAGAAAAACCACTCTAAAGCATATTCGCAGCAGCTTCATCCTACCATGTCGTTTGTCTGCCAAGTCGTCATTTCAGCCAGCGCTTGAACCAGTCCGCGTTCCGTTGCAGCACGTCGGCCTGCATGTGCAAGTCCTGCGGGTTGTGTCCCTGGCCCGGGTAGATGACCAACTCGGCGGGAACGCCGTTGCGCTTGAGCGCCTGATAGAGCTCCTGGCTTTGCGACACCGGCACGCGCTCGTCCTTCTCGCCGTGCTGGATGAGCGTCGGCGTCTTGATCCGGCCGGCGAAGGTCATGGCCGAGTTCTTGGCGTACAGCTCGCGATTCTTCCAGGGCGGGCCGGCGAAGTACTGCTCCAGGAACGGGGAGATGTCGGTGGTGCCGTACATGCTCTCGAGGTTGCAGACGCCGGCGCCGGCGGAGGCGGCCTTGAACCGGTCGGTCTGCGAGATCGCCCACGCCGTCATGTAGCCGCCATAGCTCCAGCCCATCATGCCCAGGCGATCCGGATCGGCGATGCCGTCGGCAATGAGCTTGTCGATGCCGGTCATGATGTCGTCGAACGGCCCGCCGCCCCAGTCCTTGTAGGCGGCCTGGCGAAACTTCTCGCCGTAGGCGGCGCTGCCGCGCGGATTCGGGCAGAAGACGGCGTAACCCAGCCCCGCGAAGACTTGCACCGGATAGCGCGATGCCTGCGGATGCACGAAGGGATACAGCGAGAAACCGAGCGCAAACTGCGACGCCGGCCCGCCATGCGCGTACGTGAGCAGCGGATAACGCTTGCCCGTCTCGTAGCCGTTGGGCTTGACGAGCAGGCCTTCGATCTCGAGGCCGTCCTTGCTCTTCCAGCGGATGACTTCGGGTGGGGATAGCTGCAATCCTTCGACCTGCGGATTGGAATTCGTCAAGCGCCGCGGAGCCTCGACTCCTGGGATGCCAAAATGCACTTCTTTGGTGAATTCCGGACCTTCAACGATGCATGCGATGCCGTCACCTTTGACGCTGATATGACTGTAGAGATTCTCCGGGCGCGAGAATTCGCCAACGTTGGCATCTTTCTCCTCTCCCAGCGACACCGTAATGACCTGCCGAGCCACGCGTACGTCGGCAGCCGCCAATAGGCCTGTGCTATTGGTCGCCCAACAGTAGCTATCCGCCGCCAAATACGAAATTGTACCGTTAAACTTGCGAGTCAAAAAGCGTGGCTTCTCCTTGCCGTCTGCGGCAATCACTGCGAACCCCGTCTCTGCTAGCCAGCTGTCCTGGCCGTCGCTGGTGATGAAAGCGATGTGCTTGCCGTCGGGCGACCACTTGGGATTGATGTCGATGCCGGGGCGTTGCACCAGCGGCGAATGATTGCCGGTCTTCACGTCCAGGACGTGGATGTCGGTGCGGTGATAATCCTGGAATGCCGGCGTCGGCCGGGCAGAGAAGACGATGCGCGTGCTGTCCGGCGACCAGGAGAAGTGCGTCACATCTTCCGGACCTTTCGTTAATGGCCGCGACTTGCCGGTTGCGAGATCGATCACGTGTAGATGCATGTACTTGAAGTCGCGATCGGCGATGATGACATCGCGCTTTTCCTTCTTGTTCTTCTTCTCGACTGCCGTCTCCGGTTCGGTCATGAGATAGGCGATGCTCTTGCCGTCCGGCGAGAAGTGGAAGTCCTTGATCGGCCCGGCGGCATCGGTGACGCGCACCGCCTCGCCACCGGCGATGGGTATGCGCCACACCTGCACCTTGCCGCTGCGATCCGACAGAAACGCGACGCTCTTGCTGTCGGGCGCCCAGCGCGGCGTGTCGTCGCGGCCGGGGCCGTTCGTCAGCCGCCGTGAGCGGTCGCCGCCCTTCTTGGTCGATTCCGAAGTTTCGACGGGGACGAGCCACAGGTCGCTGTCGTACTTGCCCTTCTTCAAGTCCGGCTCGGAGATGACATAAGCGACGTGCAACCCATCCGGTGCGATGACCGCCTCGGTGATGTTGCGAATGCGCAACAAGTCCTGCACAGTCATCGGCCGCTGCTTGCGCTCCTGGGCAGCGAGGGGCAGCGCGATCGCCAGGAGCAACGCCAAAACAGAATTGATGTAACGCATATGCGACTCCATGTTACTTCGCGCGCCGCAGCTTCCACGCGTCGCTCTTCATGTTGTTGCCGGCGACCATCCACAGCGCATTGTCGTACACGAAGACACTGGCGGCGTGGCGCGGGGCCCATGGCGTGTTTTTCACCTCATGCCAGGTGACGCCGTCGGCGGAGTGCCAGACATCGTTGCGGTTGCCCTTGACCTTCCCCAGGCTGTAGCCTTCCATGACCCACAGGCGGTCGTCATAGACAGCGACTTCGTGATATTGCCGGGCTTCCCAGGGGGCGGCCTTGGTGTGCTGAGTCCAGGTGACGCCGTCGGCCGTGCTCCAGACGTCGTTGTAGAAGTTGCGGGACTTGATCTTCGGCGTGTCGTAGGTGCCGCCGCCCAGGATCCAGATGCGGTCCTTGAATACGGCGCTGCCGCCGATCATGCCGCGCTTCGACCAGAACGGCTCCCTGGGCGTGATCTTGTCCCAGTTGACGCCGTCCGCGGAGGTCCAGACATCGCGATAGAAGACCTCGTCGCTCTTCGCGAATCCCGGCATCGTCTGGCCGCCGATGACCCAGATCTTGTCCTTGAAGACGACGGTGTAGTGCAGTGCCCGCGGGCCCCACGGCACCGGCTTGCCCTTGTTGACCAGCGTCCAGTTCTTGCCGTCGGTCGAGTTCCAGACATCGTTCTGGTAGTTGCCCTGGTTGACGTCGCCGCCGACGATCCACATCTTGTCCTTGAAGACAACGTAGCCGGCCGTGTGCCGGCCTTCCCAGTCCTTCTCCGCATCGAAAGTGCGATCCAGAAAGCTGTTCGGCTTGATGAGGTTCCAGGTCTTGCCGTCGGTCGAGTTCCAGACCTCGTTGTTGCAGATGCGCGGAAAGAACTTCTTGTCGCCGGGGTTCCAGCCGCCGATGAGCCACATCTTGCCCTTGTAGGTGAGGGCGCCGGCCCCGTCGCGCGGCGCGAACGCCGCCTTGAGCGTGACCTTCTCCCAGCGATACTGCGGCGTGGGGTCTTGCCCACCGGCAATGGACACCGTCGATCCGGCGAGGACAAGCACAAACAAGCGCGTGCACTGATTCATGGTGACTCCTTGGTTTCTCACTTGATAGGCGCACGGGAGGCGGAAGGAAAGCCTGGCGGCCGCGCTTGTCTCACAATCGGGCGCGTGCTAACCGCTTGCGGTTTCGCGCGCAGGCTCGCGCGCGAGTGCGCGAAACCGCAAGCGGTTGTAGCGCCGCTGGTTGGAATGCTCAGTTTTTCTTCGTGTGCTTGTTGACGAATTCCAGCGCTGCGCGAGCGACCACGTCTTCCGACTCGATGGCCCGGAAGCAGATGGAACTGTGGTTGCGGCGCGGCACCTCGAGCAGGGTCGCTTCCACGCCGCACTTGCGCAGGGCCTCGTGAAACTCGCGAGCCATGGTCGGCAATGTCGGCAGGTCGTTGTCGGCGTGCATGATCAGGAACGGCGGCAGGCCGGGGCGGACGTGGTTGAGCGGCGAGGCGGCGGCACGCTTGTCCGGATCGCTGCCGAACGCCGGCCAGTAAGGATCGATGCGCATGGGAATGCCCTTGAACTTGAGGCGGTGCTCGCGATCATCCGGCTCGGGCTCGCCGCGCACCAGGCCGACCTGCCTCAGGTGAAACGCCACCGCCGACCGGCCGCCGAGCGTGAAGTCCGTCATCCCCGGCGGGATGTTGTAGACGCCGCTGACGGCGATGACGCCGCGGATGTCGTCCGTCTTGAGCCCTTCGTCGCGCAGATAGCACTCATCGGTGGCCAGCAGCGCGACCAGATGTCCGCCGGCGGAATGTCCGGCGAGAAAGAGCTGGTCGACAGCGCCGCCGTACTTGCCGATGTTGTGCCGCGTCCAGGCGAATGCCCGGGCCACGTCCTTGATGTGCTCCGGATGCTTGACCAGCGGCGACAGGCGGTAATTGGGCAGCACGGCGCCGATGCCGTGCCGGGCCAGAAACTCGCCGACGCTGGAGTACAGCCCGCAGCAGCGATTGTCGCCGTAGACCCAGGCCCCGCCATGCACCAGGAAGACGACCGGAAAGTCGCGGCGGCCCTTCGGCAGATACAGGTCCAGCGTGTGCCGATGCGCCTGCAGTCGCGGGCCGTCGCAGTACGGGATCTCGCCGATCTTGTGCACCTCGCACGGCCCATCCGTGGCGATGCGCACTGACTCCCAGATCGGGATGTCGGTGACCCGGCAGCCGACCAGCACTGACCCCAGAAGGCACAGCGCAATCCAGAATCGGATACGTATCGACATGCGAGCGGGGTGTAACGCGGTCCGTCGAATCGGTCAAGGCATGGCAAGCCAGGCAAGCTGGTGCGAGCGTGCCGTGCTCGTGCGTGCGTGGCGAGCCGGGAGCGCGAGCGACCGGAGTAGCCTCTGATTCTCTCCTTGCTGCGAAGGTCGCCGCACGCTATGCCGGCCCAGGATTCGTCCAGGATTCGTCCAGATAATGACACACATCCCCTCGGCGCAAAATGATCACAAAGCGCATCGAGATGTAACCATCTTCATGGCATTGTCTTATGAAAAAAAAGCATCCGTCCGACCCCGGCACGTTTCGTTTGCTCCTTGGACCCGCCGGACGGGTCCTGCGCCACTGGCGCCTCCACGGGCCTGCCATTTTGGCAGGAATCGTGCTGGCCATGTCCTCTGCCCGTGCCGATCTGCGCTTTCCCGAGTCGACGATCGATCTGGCCGACATCCGTGCCGGCGTCCGACTGACCAGGGAGGTCGCGCTCATCAACGACTCGGCGGCGGCGCTGGAGATCGTGGAAGTGCGTGGCAGTTGCGGTTGCGTGTCGCCGCGCATCGAGCCGCGCGTCATCCCGCCCGGCGGCAGGGCCACGCTGCATCTGTCGATCAACACGCTCGGCGAAGGCGCCGGCCCGCACGCCTGGAAGGTCGCCATCTTCCATCGCCGGCAGCGCATGGGCGACGACGTCAAGGCCAGCGAGCTATCGATCCGGGCCAGGATCGTCACCGAGATCACCATCCAGCCGGCGTCGGTGACCATGATCACCGCGGGCGGTCTGACGCAAACGGTGCTGCTGACCGATCTGCGGGCCGAACCGATGAAGGTCAAGCAAGTCGCCGCCAGCGCGGCATTCCTGAAGGCGAAGATTGTCGAGCGCGGCGACCAGCCCCGGACGACGAAGATCCTGCTCGAGGTGGGCCGTGAGTTGCCGCCCGGCCGGCATGTCGAGACGCTGACCATCTATGCCGACGATCCCATCTACGGCGAGCTGCGCGTGCCGGTGACCATCGTCCGCCCGGCCGCCGGCGCGGTGAGCATCGATCCCCCGGAGGTATGCCTCGACCCGGCGGCCGACATCACCTCGCAGATGGTCCGCATCCGCGCGCGCGACGGCCAGCCCGTCCACATCGAAAAAGTACTGCCGGCGCACGTGGCCATTCGCTGCAAGTGGGCCGCCGCTGAGGCGGGCGACATGTTCCTGAAGATCGAGGCGGATGCCGTGCCGGTCGGAGTTTCGCGAAGCCGGGTTGAAGTCCACCTGTCCACGCCGGCGCGCGCAGTCCTCGCAATTCCTGTCCTGATCGGCGCCGGCGACCACGAAACGCCAGCGGGGAGTGGCTTTCCTCGCGGCAACATGCGATAATCTCCTCACCGATCGCGTCCGGTCCGAAACCCGCTCACGTCAAACGGGAGGTGGCGCATGCGCCGTGCGTTCCAAATCATTCTGTTGCTGGTCTTGCTGTCCGCGCCGACAGCGCTGCAGGCCCAGGAAAGCAAGAGCCTGGCGGAGCTGATGCCGGCCAAGGTCTGGGCGTACGCCGAAGTCCGGCAACCGGGGCGGTTCGCAGCAGAAATCCAGAAGCTCTTCGCCGGCTCGATGCTCGGCGATGTCCCGCGCTCGCTGGACAAGCTGCGGGCCAGGACGGGCCCCTTGCGCGGCGTGGGCGTGGTCGAGGCGGCAATTCTCAGCGTCTTGCTGGCGCCGGAGATGGCCAGGGAACTTGACCAGATTCAAGGCGTGGGCGCCGCCTTTGGCGGCTTCGCAGCTGACGGCGAGCCGCACTTTCTCTTCGTCCTCCAGCCGGGCAAGAGCAGCCTCGCTCCGTTCCTGATGCGGATGTTCTTGACCATAGCGCCGGTTCATCCCGCCGAGACTGTCGAGGGTGTGTCGATCTATCGCCTTCGCGAATCTCGAGTGGTCCGCAATCAGTTCGTGGAGGAACGGGATGGTGCAGCGCTGGCAATGGCGCCGGATGCTCTGCTTCTGGGTTCGCCCTCGATGGTTCGCGACGCCATCCGCTGTCTCAAGGGCAAGAAGACGACCGCCGCGCTGGCCGAGGACAAGAACTTTCAGGAAGCCGCCGCCGAGATCGATAACCGGCCAGGGGTGTTCGCGTTCGTCAACCCGGCCGCGGCAATCGATAGCCTGGACGCAAGTCATCCCGATGGCGGCGCGATGCTGCGGCAAAGCCCCGTCGCCAGCCTCGTCAATCCCAGGGCGGTTCGGGGCGTAGGCATGGGCCTGAGCCTGAACAGGGGCACGCTGAGCTTTCGCAAGGTCGCCCTGCTGAAGAAAGGCGAGAAGTCGCTGGTGCTGGACGCCTTGCCGTCGCGGCCGGTTGACCCCGCCTTGCTGAACTTTGCGCCGCGCGACACCATCTTCGCCGCCGCCATCAGCAACGGCGACGGTCCGGCCCGGTTCAAGAAGGCCCTGGCGGAGCTGGACACCATTCTCCTGCCGCTCACCAAGGTCAAGATCAGCGACATGCTGCATCAGCTCGAAAAGAAGGTCGAGCTGGACCTGAGCAAGGACGTGATCGGCAAGATCGCCGCCGTCGCAGTCGCCATGGGCGATCCGTCGAAGGCGCCGGTCCGCCGCGTCGAGGAGAAGGGCCCGGACTTTCATCGCGTCAGCATCAGCCCGGAGACGCCGCTGGTCGTGATCGTGCAGGCCGTGGATGAGCCGGCGGCGAATGATCTGGCGAAGGCGGCACCGCGTCTTTGGGGCCTGATCTCCGGCCAGCCGGCGGTGGAACCCGCCACCAAGAAAGCTGCCGGCCGCGACATCCAGCACCTGAGAATGGGCAGTGGCGATTCCATCTATTTCGGCCGCAGCGGCTCGACTCTGATCTTCGGTCCTTTCGCCGATCCGGTCGCCCAGTCCCTGGCTGCCGGCAGCAAGAAGAACGGCCTGCTGACACTGCCGAAGCTCGCCGCCCGCGAAAGGGAACTGCAAGACGCCGGCGCCCTGCTCGTCGTGCGCCCCTTCGGCACGGTGATGGCCGTGCTGCTGGGTCATGGCGTCAGCCGCGTGACTACCTCACCTGATTCCGACCCGAAAAACGTGCCCGAACCAAAGAAAGAAGGCCGGCAGCGCCAGCCGGACAACGCGGACCCGATCGTGAAGAAGAACGAAATCGTGCAGCCCGACGCGGAGGAGGCCAAGATCTTGCAGCAGTTCGCCAGGATCGTCGAGCTGGAAGACTGGCTGATCTTGCGTCTGACGAAGAAGGCCGACCGCATCGTGCGCGACGGCCAGGCAGCGAACCTCGACAAGGTCATCCCGCGCACGGTCGATTTCTTCCTGGAACAATGGCTGCGCTTCCAGGACCACGCGCCGCCCTTCAAGGAAATCAGGCCGGAAAAGCGGCTCAAGCAACCCATCGATGCGCCGGGCGCACGGTTCGATCTTGACCGGTCGCGCGCGACCGGCAAAGATTTGCGCGGGAGGAAGAGCAATGAGGAAAGAAAAAGCGTCGCGCCGGCCGGTATCGGTGCCAAAGACGCTCAAGATCATCGTTGAAAAGCACCCGGATGGCTTCGTCGCCTATCCGCTGGGTCTTCGCGGCGTCGTGGTCGGCGAGGGCAGCACGTACAAGAAGGCGATGGCGGATGTGAAATCCGCCATCCGCTTTCACGTCGAAACCTTTGGCCGGCAGGTCATCGAGCAGGAATCTCCCGTCCTCGAGGCGTTCGTGGACGAGGCGGAGGCGCCGGGGTGATGCAGCACGTTTCAGCGTACGCGTTTGCTGCACTTGTCTGCCTGTCTTGCTCCGGCATGCTGCTTGCCATCCCAGTGAGCATTTCGGGTAATGAATGGAAAGTGATTCTTGTCGCCCTGTGTTGGCCAACCGCAGTCGTTTCGCTCGCGCTCGGGACAGTGTTTGGTGTGCTGGGATTCATTGCTGAGAAGGGCTGGCGATTTCGTTTGCAAGCCGGGATTTCGGGACTCTTGTGTGTCGGGAGTTTATGCTGGTTCTGGCAATCCCTCTGGCGCAACTGGATGCCATCCTGAGCCGTTGGGATGGCGTCCGGATGACAGTGACCTTCACTTCCCCAGGTTCCAGTAAATCCGCGCGTTGTGCGTCTGCCGGCCGACGGCGATGATGTCGATCCGGCCGTCGCCGTCGAGGTCGGCGACCGTGAGGTCCTCGCAGGCCACGCCGCCGTTGTCGAGGATGTGGCGGGCCCATTTGCTGCCGTGCTCGTCCGTCGCCCTGTAAAGCCGCACGCCACGGCGTTCCTTGAACGTATCGCCCTTGTCCGGGTCGTCGCGAACGCCGATGACGAGTTCGTCGCTGCCGTCGCCGTCGAGGTCGGCGCACCAGACGGCGTGGCCCCAGCGCAGATGATCGTCGATGACGTGCCGCTTCCACAGTTGCGTGGCATCGTCCGGCTCGGAGTAGACGACCACCTGGTTGCCGTGCCACGGCTCGATGGTGGCGATGAACTTCTTGCCGTTCTTGAGCTTGCCGAGCTTGATCTCGCTGGCGCCGCGCTTGCCCTTGGGATTCTCCTGGTTGCCCGCGCCCAGGTGACGCTTCGACCACCTGTCGCCGTTGCGGCTCAGGAGATTCACGCCTTCGTAGCTGGCGGTGAGGATGTCGACGCCCTTCTTCTTCGCCGGGATCGGCCAGAAGTTGTGTGACACGTGCAGGCTCTCGTCGATGGCCTCGGCAGCCCAGCGGTCGCGGGCCGGGTCCTTCGGGATGCGATAGGCCAGCACGCGCAGCGGCGCGTCCATCCAGTTCTTGGCAGACGAACTGCCCCGGCCAAAGAGCGGGACGACCAGCAGCGCCGGCTTGCCGTTGCCGTCGATGTCGGCGAAGCGGATGCGATGCACCGTCGGCTCGCTATCGATGGGGTGGATGGTCCAGGGCTCGTCGAGCGTCTTGCCGCGGCGGAGCCATTGCAGCGTGCCGCCTCCCTTGGTGTTGCCGGGGTTCCAGCCGGCGCCAAGGGCAAAGTCGATCTTGCCGTCGCCGTCAATGTCGGCGGCATCGATGCAGACATTGTCCGGCTGCGTCTGTCCCTCGATCATCGTCCGCCGTTTCCATGTCGGGTTCTGATACCAGACAACGCGTCTGGAATCGACGACGACGATGTCCTTCTTGCCATCGCCATCGACATCGGCGACGACGACGCCATAGCCGACGGTGAAACCGGTCTCGATCTCCTGCGAACGGAACTTCGGAAAGGTGGGGCCGTCGCTGTATGCGGAACGCGTCAGGAACAGCAGCAGCGTCGCCGCCAAGGCTGGAATGAGCTTCATCGGAGTCTCCCGTGGAATGACATCTACAACTGATCGTCGGAACATGCTCATGTTCCCGCCTCGGGAACGAAACTCACGCCTTGGTAGATCTCGGCCAGCGGCAGTTCCGTCGCGATTTCGGTCAAAGGCAGGATGGCGTTCAGCCCGTCGTGCGTTTGCGGAACAAAACCCTCGCCGGTTCGACGCCAGACGACCACGCTTGCGAATTCCTGCTCGACGAGTACATAGGCCGCGAGCGAGGGAATGGCCAGGTATGCGTCCTTCTTCTCGCCTTCGTCGATGCGCCGCGTTCCCCTGGAAAGCACCTCGAATATGACGATGGGTTGATCTTGAAACGACTCGTCATCGCGATTGGGGTCACAGACAACCGACACGTCCGGATAATAGAAGCGAATCTCGCCGGGCAAACGGATGCGCATCTTGGTATCGGAGTTGAACGGCTGACAGGGCTTGCCGCGCAGCCGGGCGAATATCGAGCCGAAGATATTGCCGACGATGCGATTGTGAACGTTTCGCGCCCCGGCCATGGCGTAGGCGATGCCGCCGACGTACTCATGCTTGATCGACGAGGTCAGCTCACCGGCGAGGTAATCCTCCACGGCGAGCCGGTTGATCTTGTGCGCGGCGCTCATGCGCTAACTATAATTGGTCAGCACCAGTCCTGCAAGCGCGCGAAGGTCCGTACGAAACTCCGTCAGGGCGTCGCCAGCGCTGCTTCCTCCGCCATCTTGCGGATGTCCTGGGTGATGCGCATCGAGCAGAACTTGGGCCCGCACATCGAGCAGAACGTGGCGGACTTGAAGACTTCCTGCGGCAAGGTCTCGTCGTGCATGGCCTGCGCCGTCTCCGGGTCGAGCGACAGCTCGAACTGGCGCTTCCAGTCGAACTCGAAGCGGGCCTTGGACAGGGCATCGTCGCGGAGGCGGGCGTTCTTGCGGCCGCGGGCGATGTCGCCGGCATGGGCGGCGATCTTGTAGGCGATCACGCCTTGCCGCACGTCGTCCTTGTTCGGCAGGCCGAGATGCTCCTTGGGAGTGACGTAGCAGAGCATGGCCGCCCCCGCTTCAGCCGCCAGCGCGGCGCCGATCGCCGAGGTGATGTGGTCGTAGCCGGGAGCAATGTCCGTCACCAGCGGGCCGAGCACGTAGAACGGCGCCTCGTGGCACAGCTCGCGTTCTTTCTCGACATTCATCTTCACCAGGTGCATGGGGATGTGCCCCGGCCCCTCGATCATCACCTGGCAACCACGTTCCCATGCCTTCAGAGTGAGTTCGCCAAGGGTCTTCAACTCGGCGAACTGGGCCTCGTCGTTGGCATCCGCCAGGCAGCCGGGCCGCAGGCCGTCGCCGAGACTGTAAGTCACGTCGTAGGCGCGCATGATCTCGCACAGCTCGTCGAAGTGCGTGTACCAGAAGTTCTGCTCGCGGTGGGCCAGCATCCAGGCGCCCATGAGCGAGCCGCCGCGGCTGACGATGCCCGTGACGCGGTTGGCCGTCATCGGCAGGTACTCGCGGAGCACGCCGGCGTGGATCGTCATGTAATCGACGCCCTGCTTGGCCTGGTGCTCGACCATGTCGAGCGCCAGCTGCGGCGTGATGTCGGCCGGGTCCTTGACGTTCTGGATCATCTGGTAGACCGGCACGGTGCCGATGGGCACGGGCGAGGCGTCGATGAGCGCCTGCCGGATGCCGTCGATGTTGCCGCCGGTGGACAGGTCCATGACGGTGTCGGAGCCAAGATGGACGGCCGTGTGCAGCTTCTCCAGCTCATCGTCCACCGTGCCGGTGACGGCGGAGTTGCCGATGTTGGCGTTGATCTTGCACGCCGCTGCCACGCCGATGCCCATCGGCTCCAGCCGCTTCTGCAGGTGCACGATGTTGGCCGGGATGACCATCCGGCCACGGGCAACCTCGTCGCGGACCAGCGCCGGATCGAGGTCCTCGCGCCTGGCGACAAAGTGCATTTCATCGGTGATGATGCCCTTGCGGGCTGATTCGAGCTGGGTCATGGAAATCCTCCAGTTGATCCTATGTTAGCCGCGCCACGGAGTCGAAGACTTCGCGTCGCTGCCAAGTGTCACGTGACTGCCTTCAGCCATCCTCCCGCGTAATTCAACAACGGATTCCATACGCCGATCATGGCGTTGATCACATAGAGCACCAGCACCGGCAGGTACATGTAGATCATGAACATGCTCAGCCCCTGGAAGAAGTCCTCCAGGGC
Organism: Planctomycetota bacterium; assembly: GCA_016873095.1. Classification (GTDB taxonomy): domain Bacteria; phylum Planctomycetota; class Planctomycetia; order Gemmatales; family Gemmataceae; genus VGYC01. The sequence goes on from VGYC01000032.1 coordinate 29,838, forward strand.
GAAGAAGACAAAGAAGATGCCGGCGGCTGCCGGGATGTAGCCCATCAGCACGAGCAAGTGAATCGGCCCGGCCGGAAAGCCGGCCCACCCTGCCAGCATGTAATCGACGATCACGAAGCCAACCGTCATGACCGCGACCAGCAGCGTGGCGAACGTGCACCGCCACCAAAGCGCATTCTTCGGCATGTCGATTGGCTTGGGCCCCTGACGGATCTTGTAGGCGGCGAAGGCGAGCGGGATATTGACGGGCCACAGGGCCGCGATCGTCACGGTCCAGGCCAGAGCCCCGCGCACGAAGTGATACAGCTCCACACGCTACTCGCTTTCCCACGCCGGCATGATCCGGATCAGGTCCCAGGGTCTGCTCTCAGCCCGGCGTCGTCCCGCCGGACACCCCTAGCGATTCTCCCTGAATTGTATCTCTCGCGCCTTCTGCTTCAAGGAGGGATGACGGCCGCGTCGCGGATTGACAGCTATAATGCGGAAGGCCTGGATCGGCTCGACAACACTGGATCAACGCCATGTCGCTGGACATCATCAAACTCGACCATTGCTCGATTCTCATCACCGACGTCGCGCGCAGCCGCCAGTTCTATCGCGATATCCTGGGGCTGCGCGCAATCAACAAGCCGCGGACCTTCGACTTTGTCGCGCTGTGGTTCGATCTGGGGGATCACCATATCCATCTGCTGCTCAAGGACAGGCCGGACGTCATCAGCCCGCGGCACTTCGCCTTGCGCGTCGCCAATGCCCGCCAGGCACGCTCTTTTTTCCAGACGCACGGGATCGCCATCCAGGAATCCACGCTCATCCCGGGGGCCGACCGCTTCTTCATCGCCGATCCGGACGGCAACCGCATCGAGATCATCCAGTGGCTCAGGCCGTATAGCTCCGAGGAGAACGCCGTCGTGGAACCGGATGCCGATCTTGTCGGTCGCTGAGCAGGGTCGGCAGGCGCGGCAATTGCCAGGCGCATCCTGGAACTAGATGATTGTTTCGTCAGTCAGCCGTCGGCGATGGGAGGGCGAGGCTCCTGCCGAGCCGTGGAGCAAATAACCAAGCGGGTTCACGGCTCGGCAGGAGCCTCGCCCTCCCGAAATTCGGCCCATCCACTGATCGGGAACTTATTAAATGGCCAACTAGAATGACACCGGGCGATTTTGGGCACGCCGGCGATCGCGGATGGCGGGAAAGAGGATTCACTCATGGCGTCGCGACAGCATCTGTTGCTTCCCTGGACCGTGCAGGAGCGCGAGGATCCGGTCCTCGAGTTCGATCATGGCGAGGGTGTCGTTTTTTTTGATCGCCAGGGGCGGCGCTATCTCGACTTCTTGTCGCAGCTTTTCAATTGCAGTCTGGGCCACGGCAATCGCCGCGTGATCGAGGCGATTCAGCAGCAGGCTGCCAGGGCGGCGTGCGTGTCGCCCCAGGTGCTGACGGCGGAGCGGGCCGAGCTGGCCGGGCGGCTGGCGAAGGTCGCCCCCGGTGATCTGACACGCTGCTTCTTCGTCAACAGCGGCAGCGAGGCGGACGATCAGGCGTTCATCCTGGCGCGACTGTACACGGGTCGGCCGAAGATCTTCGCCAAGTATCGCAGCTTTCACGGCACGACGCTGGCCGGGCTGGCCGTCGCCGGCGACCCGCGCCGCGCGGCCGTCGAGCCCGGCATCCAGGGGGCAGTTCGCTTCTTCGATCCTTTCTGTTATCGCTGCGACTTCGGCCTGGAGTTTCCCGCCTGCAAGATTCATTGCCTCGACGCGCTCGAACGGCAACTGCAGATGGAGAACCCGGCCACGGTGGCCGCCATCGTTGTCGAGCCGGTCACCGGCGCGGCCGGCGGCTTCCCGCTGCCGGATGGCTATCTCGCTGGCCTGCGATCACTCTGCGACAGGTACGGCATCTTGCTCATCGCCGACGAGGTCATCACCGGCTTCGGGCGGACCGGCAAGATGTTTGCCGTGGAACATGACGGCGTCGTCCCCGACATGCTGACGCTGGCGAAGGGCCTGACGTCGGGTTACGTGCCGATGGGTGCGGTGCTGGTCCGCGAGCCGATCGGCAGGCACTTCGAGAGCAAGATGCTGCCCCTGGGCAGTACCTACGCCGCACATCCGCTGGCATGCGCCGCGGCGCTGGCCTGTCTCGACGAATACACGCCGGCCCTGCTGGAACATGTCCGGGCCATGAGCACGCACCTCTTCTCACGGCTGCACCGCCTGGCCGAGCGGCAGCGTCTCATCGGCGACGTGCGCGGCAAGGGGCTGTTCGCCTGCCTGGAACTGGTCGTCGATCGCGCCACGAAGCAGCCGCTGGTGCCGCCCAACACGGATTCGCCGCTGCCGTTGCAGATTCGCCGCCGCGCCTGGGACGAGGGCATCCATCTGCTGGCCCGCGGCAGCCTGATCGTCCTGGCCCCGCCGCTGATCGTGCAGACGAAGGAAATTGACGAAGCACTCGAAAGGCTCGAGCGCGTGCTGACCTGGCTGGCTGCACAGCTTCATTGACGCGGCGCGCGCCACTCGCTTGAGGGCAGCATGGGTCGTTTTTTGCTTACGGTGCTGACAGTCCTGGCCGCGATCCCCGGTCAAGCCTCGGGGCAGGCGTCCGAAAAGAAGCTTCTCCTTGCCCGCAATGTCGAGGCGCCGTTTTGTTACTTGCCCGGCGGCCAGCGGCACTGGCAAATCCTGTCTGGTCCTCTGTCGCGCGACACCCGCGTAACGCTCACAGCCCGCAAGGACAAGGCGGAATGGCGTCAGGGGCGGGTGCTGGACTTCGACGGCTTGAAGGTGACCGTCTCGGCTGATGGCAAGCTGGGAATCGCGGCCACGCCGGACGCCCGCATCGCCTTTGATCTTGAAATCGTCCTGAGCACGGCCGGCGCTGGGGAAGAGAAGCAGCGGCTGAGCGTGCGTGCCGCGCCGCCGTTACGGGCACTCACCTACTATGCCGATCTTGGCGATGATCTGATCAATATCTTCTTCGACTCCGGCAAGGGCGTGTTCAGGCCCATCGAGCGGAGCGGCTTGGACCAGTACTTTCGCCGGTTGCAGGCGCATGGGGTGGGACGGCTGATCGTGTGGCTTGGTCCATTGCCCTACATCGTCGATCCACGCAACTATCCTGCCCAGGAATGGCGCCGCTACGAGCAGATGGCTCGAGCGATCATCGACGACCAGGAACTGGCCCGGAGCCTGGCGCGTCAGCAGAAACTCACATCCTGGACCTGGCTGCGCCAGATGCTGGCCTTGCGATTGATGCCCGAACTCGGGCCGATGCTGGCCCGGAGTGCAGCGGACCACGGCATACGGCTTTCGATCAGCTTTCGACCGTTCGAGACGGCGCTCGCCAAGTACTACAGCCTGCCCGTGTTCAGCGAGAACGGCGCCTGGGTCATGAACTTCAGCCCATATGCCTCCCTGCCGGTGCAGTTTCATCCAGAGCAAGTTTGCTTTGGCCATTACCGGACCATCCTCGCGGACATGGGCCAGCAGCGGTTTGGCGAGCTTGGCGCCATCGAGCTTGGCGGCGTGGACAACCCGGGAGCGCTGTTCGAGCAGTTCCGGACAGGCAAGCTCAAGTTGCGGTTACTTGCTGCTGCGTATCCGCCCTTGGCTGCTGACTCGTTTGTCCTGGTGCAATCCGCCAAGGGGGAATATCGGCTGCAGCGCTTTGGCGCCATCCAGGCGCGCTCCGAGACGCAGCTAGTGGAGGTCAAGGATTTTCGCCTGGAGATTGGCCCCGGGCAACGTCCACGCCTAACCCATCTGCAGCTCCCCCAATCTTGCCGCTACCTGTGGCTGACAGCGGTCGACCGGCCACAATTGCCGGTGGAACTGGCCGCGGCCTTGCCGGCGACCTTGTGGTCGAAGGCGAACACCCGCCTTGGCAAGGAAAACCTCTACTGGGTCGCCGCTGATCCCCGGTCACCAACGCGGGTCGCTTACCTCAGGGATGATGGTGAGTCCCAGTCCGAGTTTCAGGCAATCGAGAAGAGCATTCAGCAGTTCGGCAACGCCAGGCGCGTTTCTCTGGCCGAGCACATGCTGGTCATTGATCGCGGGCCTGCTTATTCCGTGGAGATGGTTGACTGGAATCAGGCAGCGGCGCGGCGCTTCGTCGTTGACGAGCTGAAGCCAATTCTCGCCCTGCCGGCTTTCGACGAGATCTTCATAAACACCCGCTCGCACACGGAGCTGGCGGGTTTCATGGGTGACGGCGCGCTGGGCGTGAGGCCGATCGCCGACTATCTGCGCGCCAAGAAGAATTACCGCCACCTCGGCATCGATCTGGCCTATGCCCCGCGGCAACTGGCCCGGGTTCTGAAGGATCGAAAGAACTTCGACAAGGTCACTACCTGGCAAGCGGGTGAATGGGACCTGGCCGGCACCTGCCAGAGTTCCGACAGTCCTTACGTCTGGCGATATCTTCGCAACCGGGCGATTGCCGAGGGCGTGCACAAGCTATGCGCCGACCTGGAGCGGGCATTTCCCAGGACGCGACTTCGTGCCGTGATCCCGCCACGAGCGGCGGCCGTGGCAGTCGTCGAAAGCGCCCTCGACAAGATGCCGAAATCCGGCGGCGGCGTCTTTGGCAGGGAGTATTATCTGCAACTGTGGTCGACGCTCAATCACATCCCGAGCATCGGCGAGGGGATGGCCATGGTCGATCTGACCGGGCTGCGTGTCGAGCCGGTGTTTCATGGCACGCGCATGGCGCCTGACCTCGATCCCCTGCGCGCGTACGTCCGCGCCTGCATTGCCGACCTGGCCGACAATCGCGGCTCGAGCTTCCGCGGCCCGCGCGCCTTTTTTTACGAAGGCCACGAAACGCTGCGCTCGCCGCGCGGACGCAAGATCCGCGAGGACGTCATCGGCTACCTCATGTCTCACCCCAGGGACGTCCGCGAGGTGATTCTTTACGAGGCCGCCGCCTGGCTCTACTCCTTGCCCCTGGACGATGCCGACCTGTGCGGTCACGGATTTCTCGATCGGCTCAAGACGAGATGAACGTGCCGGCTCGGAACATAATATAATCCATCGCAATGCATCTGCCGATGTCACGTTTCATCAGCGCGGCGGCTGACCAGGGAACCTCTCATGCGTTTCACTTGCTGTGTGGCGGCACTGTTCTTTTCGTCCGTGGCCTACGGTCAGGGGAACCTGCTTCGCAACGGCGATTTTCAGGATGACTGGCTCACTCATCTGCCGGAACTCAAGAATCATCACTGGAACTACACGACCGAGGTTTACAATCGCCGGGATTACAACCCGGATGGCTGGCGGCTGACGGGAAAATGGCAATGGCGCGATGCCGACAGGCCGCGCGGCCAGCGAGCGCTCGTGCTGGCTTCGCCGTCGCGCGCCGCCCAGTGGGTCAACTGGTTAACCATCCACAATCCCGCGAAGCTGGTTGATTGGCCGGACGCCGGAGGCTATCCCAGTGCCGAGGCAGTGCGATCCAAGAACCCGCTGGCGCTGGTGCGCGATCTGACGTTTCGCGTCCGCTTGTCGGCGCGAGAAGTCCCCAAGAACGGCGTGACGTTGCATCTCACCTGGACCGACGCGCTCGGCTACGATCCGCCCGCCAAGGACCGCGGCGTCACTGTCAGCGTGGCCGTGCCTGAGGGAACGTATGCCGACAGGACCATCGAGCTGAAACTGCCCGTGGCGACCTGGCTCAATACCGCCCGGAAGGACAAGCTATTCGACGCGCAGGGAGCGCTGATTCCCTTGGCCGCACTCTGTGAAATTACCTACGCTCCGGGCAAGTCCGGTTCCGTCACGCTGCTGGAAGCGTCGTTGCTGGAACCGGGCCCGAATTCCCCCAACTTGCTCCCCCATGGTGGGTTCGAAAGTGCAGACAGCGGTTACGTCAAAGGCTGGTCACGGCCGCAGAAGTATCGTTATTTCCCGCCCGGCGTCTACTACATCTTCAACACCTGGCACAACAGTCTGTCCGATAATCGTGGCAAGGTCTTTCGCGATAGCCTGGTCTTGCATCAGGGGCAGGCCTCGCTGTGCATGACCGTTCCCACCGGCGACGAGGTCTGCGTGGTCAGCGATCCGATTCCGCTCGCGCAGGCGACGCCGGCACTGCTCGAGGTTCGCGCCTGGATCAAGACACATCAGCTCGCCATGATGCAGATCGATGCCGACGACGACAACGGCAACCGCATCAACGGTTACAATTTCATCCAGAAAAACCCGCTCTCGATCGGCAGCAACGATTGGCGACAGGTACGCGTCGTTTTTCGCCCGACGACGCCACTGAAGTCCTTGCGGCTCAAGCTGTGCGCTCGTGGCATGAATGGGTATACGCTCGGCGGCACGGGCCACCAGCCTCAGCAGAACGCCGCAGGGATCATCTGGTGGGACGATGTCGAGGTGTTCGAACCTGCAAGCAGCGCCAGTGATCTGCGGTCACGACGCGTTCCCCTTCCTGTCGCACAGGCAACGGCATCCCCGCCCCATCTTGCCAGGCTCGATCTTGGCGAGCAACTCCTGGGCGTCAATGAACTGACCGGCGACATCGTCAATCCGGGCGCACGATCCCGGTTCACGCTGGAAGTCTCCAGAGGGAATGCGGACACGAGCCAGACCGTGGACGCCGTCGTCGGTCAACGGGCGCCGGTGCGGCTGGCGTATTCGCTTCTGCACACCGGAAAACCTTACGAGGAGCAACTGTTCACATTGAAACTACGCGACGCCCGCGGCAAGACCGTCTCGGCATCGTCTTATCCGATTTCTACCTGGACGGTGCTGCTTGACCTGGAACTGGGCTCGCTCTACTTGCAGCCGGAACAGAAGCAATTCGTGCGCGTCAACATCGGCTTCACGCACGCACAGATGATGCGGCTCAAGAGCCTGCGTCTGGAGGTGCTGCGTCTCGGTACCGGTCAGGTCTTGAAGACGATCATGCTCCCCGCCACCGCGGACGTCATCGAGAAACAGCGCTCGAAGATTCCAGTCGGCATGCTTGACGACTTTCGCAACCTGCTCGTGGCCGATATCGACGTGTCCTTCTTGCCTGTGCAGCCGTTCGACAACCCGCAGCGCCAGTGGGTGATTCGGGCCACACCGGTCGACGTGGACGGCAAGACGACACTGAGCCAGACGTCGCCTGCTTTTTGCCGGCTGGCACACGACGGTCCGCAACCGCCGATCCAATCGGTCCGCATCAGCGATCGGGGAGAGTTCCTCGTCAACAACAAACCGTGGATGCCCTGGGGTGTAACTTACGGTCACAATCCCGTCTATGACGGGCCGGCACAGTCAGGAAAGTATTACGATCTCGCCAATCTGCAGCCGTGGGGCGTGTACGATCGCCACGGGGGCAATCTGTCGAAACGTGACCTGTGGGACCTGAACTGCATCCGTTACGTCGAAGGCGGCAAGACGCTGACGCCGGCTCAGCTTGACGCGCTATGGAAGCAGGGGTTGTACGCCTCCACTGTTTTTCTGCCGCACGATCGCAAGGCCTGGCCGCAAGATTTCCTGAAGTACCTGCAGACGGCGCCGATGGTGGCCTCCGTGTCGCGCGGCCCGGAAGAGGCGTTCGGATACTTCACCACCATGACTCCGAAGCAACTTGCCGACCTGAGGGCCGACGTCGATCACCTGCGAAAAGCAACCGGCAAGCCTGTCATGGTGGGGCATGGCGGCTACTGGACGCGCCTCGAGTTCGAGCGTGCCACCTTCTTCGATGTCTTTGACCCGGAAACCGAACCCTGGTATCCAGCTCCCGTTCATACCGATCTCTTACCGCTGATTCACGGGAAGAAAAAAGTCGTCTGGCTGCGTCCGCAGATGTACGAGAGCGTCCCTTACGAGCGCTGGCGCTATCATGTCTTTGTCGAACTGATGCGCGGCGTGCGCGGCTGGCAGCTCGCTCATGGCCCGGGCGATCCATCAACCTTTCGCGGACTGCACGCGGAGTTGCGCCATGTTCAGCCGGCTGTCTACTCCGCGGACACGCCTCCCGCGGTCACCTTTGAGCCGCCACTGGAAAACCTGGTGCGCAAGGCCGGCAACAAGATCCTCATCATGGCCGCCACCACTCATGGCCTCACTTTCGGCAACTGGCGACACACCAGCGAACACCGGGGCGAGGATCGGGCACGCGTCACCTTTGACGAGCATGTTTTCCGCGACGAATCGGATGGCTATCATGCCGCCAAGGAGCCAAGCTCGCTGAAGTTGTGTCCGCACGGCATTCAGTACCTGGCGAACTCCAGGAAATGGCCGGCAGGCAGCAAGCTCGTCACCTGGGCCAAGCTCGATCGCAAGAACGGACCGAAGAGCCTCGTTGCCTTCGTGAAGGGCGATGGGCGGTGGACGCATGCAGCTTCGTGGGGAAAATTCGATCTGCCAGGGATTCGAACCGACAATGACCGGGCCTTCTGGTTCCTGCGGACGTTCTATCGCCATGCCCGCGGCTTTCTCGGCTGGGGCAACAAGGTGGAAGCCTATGCACTGGAGTTCCTGCCGACACAGACTGCCGCCATGGGAGATCTGCCGGCAGCCGACGATTGGGTCAAGCTCGAAGTGCCCCTTGAGAAGATCGGCGCCGCGGGCAAGCTGGTCGATGGCGTCGGGTTTCTGCACGACGGCGGTCGGGTCTGGTGGGCTCGCACCAGCCTGATGACCCCTGACGGCAACGAAACCGTCATCTTCGGCGATCACGAGGATCGGCCCTCGCCGTCAGCGCTTGCCAGGACAAAGATCACCGTCGCCGGCCTGAAGAAAGGAACGCCGATCCGCGTCGTGTTCGAAGACCGCACCTTGAGCGCCGAGGATGGCTACTTCATTGACGACTTCACGGGCGTCGATCTCTATCAGCGCTATGGAGGCGAACGCCTCGGCTACGGTAATGCGCCCGTCGCCCTGCACATCTATGAAATCTCTCGCTGAGCTTCGAAAAGTGATCGCACCGAGCTGCAACGAAAGTCGAGCAAGTTATGTGACGCTTTATGCCTGATCGAGTTCACCACCCCCCGAATCTCATCTACTCACCCGGCACCCAGGTCGTGACCCTGGTTGATGTCCTCGGCCAGAGCGGCAAGGTTCTTCATCCTCGTGGCTCGGTCGGTGTCATCGTCCGCTCGCCGGTGGACCTGCATCATTCCTACCGTGTGCGGTTTGCCGATGGCATCGAGGAGTCCCTGAACCGGGATCAACTGACGATGCTGGCCCGCTTCAAGGAATCCGAGATCGGCGACACCGACATCACGGCCATTCGCTGCAACCTGTACGAGCGAGTCATCTATCGCTGCATCATCGGCTCACAGGCATATGGCCTGGCTGGGGAGGGTTCGGACATCGATCGCCGTGGCATCTACCTGCCGCCCGCCGATCTGCACTGGTCGCTCTACGGCGTGCCCGATCAACTGGAGAACGACGACACGCAGGAGGCGTACTGGGAATTGCAGAAGTTCCTGGTGCTGGCGCTCAAGGCGAACCCGAACGTGCTGGAATGTCTCTACACTCCAATGGTCGAGAAGGCGACGCCACTGGCCGAGAAACTGCTGGCGATGAAGTCCATCTTTCTCTCCCGCATGGTGTACCAGACCTACAACGGCTACGTTCTGTCCCAGTTCAAGAAGATGCAGGCCGACATCCGCAACAAGGGCCAGGTGAAGTGGAAGCACGTCATGCACCTGATCCGGCTGCTGCTCTCGGGGATCAGCATCATGCGAGAGGGCTTCGTTCCGGTGAGGGTTGAGGAGCATCGAGAGAAGCTGCTGGCAATCCGGCAAGGCGAGGCGCCGTGGGAAGAAGTCGAGGACTGGCGGAAGCGTCTGCACCATGAATTCAACGCCGCCTCGGAGACGACGGTCCTTCCCGAACGCCCGGACTACGAGAAGGCCAATGCGTTTCTGATCGAGGCCCGCCGCCTGGCGTTGTCGGAGAACCTGCCGTGATCAACGAACCCCGCTTGCTCAGGCAAATCGAACAGCATCCGTATCCGCTCCTGTTCGTGACGATCAGCGGGGCGCACCTGTACGGCTTCCCCTCGCCGGATTCCGACTACGACCTCCGAGGCGTTCATCTACTTCCCCTGGAGGAAGTGGTTGGACTGAGGACGGGCCAGGAGACGGTCGAGAAATCAGGCATCCACGACGGCCTGGAGATCGATCTGGTCACACACGACGCTCACAAGTTCTTTGGCCTCCTGCTGAAGAAGAACGGCTACGTGCTGGAGCAGGTCTTGTCGCCGCTCGTGATCCATACGACGCCGGAGCATGCTGAACTGAAGGAGATCGCCAGGAACTGTATCACCCGGCACCATGCTCACCATTATCTGGGGTTTGCCGAAACACAGTGGAAGCTGTTTCAGAAGGAAGACCCGCCGCACGTCAAGCCGCTCCTCTATGTGTATCGGGTGCTGCTGACCGGCATTCGCCTGATGAGGACGGGCGAAGTCGAGGCCAACCTGGGACGCTTGCACGAGAGCTTCAAGCTGCCGTACATCCCCGAACTGATCGCGCAGAAGGTTGGCGGCACGGAGAAGGGCAGATTGGAGCGGGCGGACCTGGGGTTTCATCAGCGGGAATATGAACGGCTACGGGCGGAACTGGAGCAGATGTATCAGGAGAGCCGGTTGCCGGAAGCTCCGAGTGGTGCGGCGGCGCTGCATGATCTGCTCCTGCACGTTCGCCTTGAGGCGCAGGAACGAATGGCATGAGTTCCGGCATCATTGTGTCAGCGGCGTGATCCGATAGCGGACCTTCTTCGTGCCGGTCAGCTCGGTTGGTCCATCATTCGTTTCCATGAGATCGACCAGCACGTTGCGAGCCGTGCCGCGACTCAGAAATGTGTCCGACCAGTCTGCGGCCGACAACTTGGCGCGGCGCACGCGGTCGAACGTGATCAGGACGGCGCCGTCGAAACGCGTCAAACGCACGGCCTGGACGGCGGCGAACCTGTCAGTTGCCGGCTGCCATTTGTCGCCAACCTGGAAGTCGATCATCGTCGGCTTCGCCTTGGGCTGCGTTGCCGCGTCGCGAAGGTACACGGGCAGCGTCTCGTACAGTTCGGCAATCTTCTCGGAGCCGGCGCCCTGCAAGGTCGTTTCGACGCTGACGCCGTTGCTGTCGATCTGGAAGGAGCGAGCGTAGTCGTACTTGCCCTTGATCGACTTTGCCTGGCCGACGATTGCCGGCGGGACGGTGCCAGATACCCTCACCTTGGCCAGATCCCCGGCGATCTCGAACCTGGCCGCGGGCTCGCGGATACGGGCGGAAGTGAAGAAGATGCCGCCGGCGGTCACCCCGCTCACCGAGTGGTTCGGCCAGGTGCGCCAGGCGTCGATGACGTCAAATGACTTCTGATGCGCCATGCCGCCGCGCTGGCCGAGCAGGACCGCGCCGGTCTTCGGCGTCCAGTAGGCCGAGAGCTGGCCGCCGCTGAGCCCCATCGGCCCCGGGAACTGATGCATCCTTGGGTTGCCATCCTGGAAGCCGACGGGGCCGGTGTGCAATATGGCTGCGTATCCCGGTTGCCGGCAGACGAGGAAGTCATTGTCGAACGCGCGCACGAATGTTTCGCCGCGCTCGAACGGCGATTTGACCATGGGCGACTTCTTCTTCTCCAGCTGCAGACGCCGCGCATAGGTGCCGGGGCGATAGAACTCGACGGCGGGATTGACGCTGGCCGGGAAGTTGAAGGTTGACCAGATGCGACGCTCCCACGGATGCGACACGATCTCGTGGTTCTTGGTGAAGACATAGGCCGCTTCCTTGCTGCCGTTGCCGACGCGGACGGGATTCTCGGCGATCTGGCCGTTGAACTGCTGGGCACGCTTGCTGGGCGCGTCGCGCAGGTCGTTCGCGGACGGCAGTGGGACTATGTGAGCCGCCTCGTCGGTGAGCATGGCGGCGGCGACGTCGCGCGTTCTATTCCACGACCACTGATCGATCGACGCCGGGCCGGAGACGCGTGCGTTGAAATGGCTCGGGCCCGACAGCTTGCCGTCCGGTTCCGGCAGGATGACATGGGCGCGCAGCCGATAGGCGCGTTCAAGGGCATCCTTCACGAAAGTCCAGTCGCTCATCAGGCCGGTCATGACGGCGAAGTAGTTCGCATGGCCCTGGAAGGGAAGATCAATGCCGCCGCGAAACGTCCAGTAGCCGGCTGGGTCGAAGAAGTTCGGGTCGGTGTACAGCTTGCGTGCGAACGCTTCTACGGTTTTCGAGAAAGCCGGGTCGTCGATGACGCGGGCAACGCACAAGAGCCCGAACGGCGCAGCGAGATCGGAGTGCGGCTCTTCCCATTTCGCGCCCCAGCCAAGCACGCGTTCGCCGGCGCGCTTGAGTCCCGCTGCGTACGCCTGGCGAACTTCGGCGGGCAAGATGTCCTTGAAGCCCGGATAGGGCAGCCCGAAGTAGACAAGCTGATACGAGTACCAGTCGGTGCGTCCCAGTTCGGGATAGTCGTCGAAATTGGCATCGAGCATCATCATCATGACGGCCGCGGTGACGAACGCCCGCAACTTCAGGGCGCGACTGTCGTGGTAGAGGTTGCCCGGATACTTCCACTGAACGAACGGGATAAGAGTCTCCGGCCAGACCGGGGGCTTCAGCACGCCTTTCGGTGTCTCGATCGCGGACAGAACGAACAGCCCCGGAGGCGCGTTGATCGCCGGCACGCCGCGCTTGGTGCCGACGAGCGGTTGTTGCATGAGCGTGAACAGATGATTGCGATACTGGTACTCGGGATCGTCACTGGCCGCGATCTTTGTCGGCAGCGGCATCGTCACGCCGTGAGCAAAATCCTTCTCCGTCAGCGTGCTCATGTGCTTGATCAGGACGCGTTGATACTCATGATCGCGCGGCAGCTTCGGCCGCGGCGGATAGGTCTTCTTGACGGTCTGGGCTTGCAGCGAAGGCGCAACGGCGAAGATTGTGATCGCAAAGGCCCAGCAGAATCGCGCCATGTCGAACGCCTCGAGATTGGTTGGTTGTCAGCGAGCGTGCGGCGGGATCAAGACGATGGTTTCTTATTTGGTTTCTTATTGGGTCGCTGAGAATAATTCCAGCCGAGCTACCCTCGATCTGTGCGCTCTCGCCAATCCCGCGCCGCGTTCACGCTGGATGCCAAGAAAAGCTGCAACGGCACGACAATCGGCCAGGTAATCTCGATAACATGATCATGCACCGCGCTTCGTGAACGGTCCCACCCTCGCCTTCGATTTACCCAAAGGATTCTCATGTCACGTCGCATTCCCTGCCTTGTCGCCGTCTTTGTCTGCGCATCGGCCGCGTCGGTTGCCGCGGCGCAATCGACGCATCGTTTGCAGGACGGCATCACGGTGTTCGTCAACAACGCGGACGGCAAGGACTTTGTCGTCGATCTCGCCGTCCGTGATCTGAACCTTTTCGAGACCGGGCCGCGCGAGCTGCTGGTCAAGGTCTACGATCCGCATGGCAAGCCCGTGGTTCGCAAGGTGATTCCGGACGACGGCGTCGTCTCGAAGGCGTTTCTGCCGCCGATCGGCGCCTGGGACCACGAGGCCTGGTACTACGCCTACTGCTACATGAAGGGAACGCAGCCGATGATCCGCTGGAGCGCGTTCTCCGAGCCCGATCGACTCGCATCCGTGGCCAAGCGCGACTTCAAATTCGCCGTCAAGGGCGGCGTCAAGGGAGTGTATCGCGTGCTCGTCGTGGGTTGCATCGATCACTACGTAACGCTGAAGATCGATCCCGCGCTGCCGCATGCCGTCGCCGGGCATCCCGACTGGATCCACGGGAGCGGCAAGCAATGGCAGAAGAGCTACGTCTACGTGCCGCGCGGCAGCCTGGGCCTGTTCGCGATGTTTGCCGAGTACGATGAGCCACGGCGACGCTCCGTGGTCGTTCGCGGTCCGGACGGCAAGTCACTCGTTGCCAGCAAGCCTGGACAGATCTTCTGGAAGGACCAGATCAATTTCGACAAACCGGGCCAGTACGACGATCAGCTACTCACCGTGGAAGTCGCCCCCGGAGCCGGCGACTTCCTGCTAGGTCTCAAGTTCAAGCTTGAGAAACGCGACGACGTGAACTATCGCGGCGACCGTGTGGCGACGGCGGTCTATGCTCCCGATGAAGCGACGGCCCGCGCCGTGAAAGGCGGCGCCATCTATCACGATGGGCAGGTATTCTGGCACGGCTTCCAGGTCCGCTTCCACGACTGGCTCAAGAAGCGTTCCGCTGCCGACTTCGACGTGAAGGGCGCCGACGGCAAACCGGCGGATCCCGCCGCCGGTTACTTGACGGCGACAAAGGGCCTGCCGCCGTTGCCGATCAAGCCGGGCTTCCTTCCCGTGAATGGCGTCCACTGGCGTGCGCCGCTGTCCGACGTCATCATGCACAATTACGCAGTCAACAAGAACAAGGCTGCCCTCAATGTCGCGCTGCGCGATCTGCAGGCCGGGCTGCGCATCATCGGGCCAAACGATCATGTCTCCAATGCCATCGGCGGGCCGTTTGCCAACATGGCCTACGAGTTCGGCAACTACGCCTGGCATTACTGGCGACCGGCCTGGCGCGTTCTGCGCCAATCCGATGCCCCCGACGACGTCAAGGCAATCGTGCACGAGGCGTTCCTTGTCGCCGGCGATCGACTCGCATTCTGTCGAACCTGGGAGCGCGTCAACGGCAATGCCTATGCTCAAGTTCTGGCAGCGCTGCGCTACTGTCACGAAGCCACCAGCGATCCTCTGCAAAAAGAGCTGTTCGAGACCTACTGGCAGCGTTTCACCACGGGCGGGTGGGGCGAGCGCGTTGGCGTCGGTCCATCCGGGCCCGTGCAGGAAGGCTTCGGCTACGCGTACCATTACGCCTCCTATATCCTCACGACCTGGAAGGCAATCCGCGCCGACTTCCCCAACGATCAGCGTTTCGCCAGGGTGCATGACGGCGTCTACAACTGGTTCAGCTACACGCGCTCCGACGAGAATGTCGCGTGTGGCCCATGGAGCACACGCACCAGCTATTCTCCGGAAGGACAGCCGCTCAAGGACGGGCCATTCGCCTGGAAAGGGTTTCCCGGCCCCGACTTCACCGATTCCATCAATAACGCCGGCGAGTTCTGCGCGGCCCGCCGCAAGAACTACGATGCGTTGACGTATCATGGCCGGCTGAGTCCCAAGTGGGAATCGAACGCCCACCCCGGGCAATCCGGCTACGGCGGCGGCATGCTGTGCCAGCTCCAGGTTCCCGGCAAGGGACTTGCCATTGCCTCGACACTCAACAAGAGCTACGGCGAGGATATGGACGTCTCGCTCTGGCGCGATTTTCACCTGCACACTCTCGCGGGCATCCAGGCAGATGGCGCTCCCTTCGTGGCCGGTGACAGCGAGCATTTCGATGCCAGGCTGAGCCAGACCCAGGTCAAGAGCAGCGGCGACATTCGCAACACGCCGCTACGCATCCAGCGAACATTCTCCTTCAAGCCGGACGAGATTGTTTGCACGCTGCAACTTGATGAAACGAACTTCAACGACCTGCTGTCGCTCTGGCTCAAGAACAATCTGCGCGGCAAGGTGCGCGAGGCCTACGAGATGATTCCCTTCCAGCCGAAGCTACGCGACAAGGCGGAGCCGACGATCGTGTCACTGCTCGACGCCGCCGGCAAGCCCGGCAAGGCCCTCGGCAAGGAACCGGTCAACGCCGCCGGCGTCCTGATCGATCGCGGCGGTTTCGGCGTGCGCATCCTGTTCGACAAGGAGCGCCCGGTGATGCGCGGCAACAACAATACCGTCATGATCCGCCTGGCCGACAAGGTCGTCGCCGCCAAGGAAGTGTCGATGTCGTATCGCCTGATGCCGTTCGGGAACTGAAGCATCAGGGACCAATGGCACGTAGAGTGAACGCCGACTTCAACAAGCGTCCTCTGCAAGGAACGTTCAGCCTTTTCCCGTCACTGGCCTGGACCCGACTGAACCTGTTTGCGAGACAGCGCGATGCGGCGACGATCCCGATCCACCTGCAATACCTTCACGCGGACGACATCGCCGACCGCGACCACGTCGCTCGGATCTTCGACGAAGCGGTCGGCAAGTTCCGAGATATGGACGAGCCCGTCCTGGTGAACGCCGACGTCGACAAACGCACCGAAGCGCGTCACGTTCGTGACCACGCCTTCGAGCGTCATGCCTTCCGCAAGATCTTCCAGCTCGTTGACGCCTTCGGCAAAGGCAGCCACCCGAAATTCGCTGCGCGGGTCGCGACCCGGCTTGGCCAGCTCCGCCAGGACGTCCCGCACGGTCGGCAGGCCGACGCGCTCGTCCACGAACTCCCCGGCGGCCAGCTTGCCGGCCAGGACTGCGTTGCCGACCAGTTCCCGCGCGGACACTTGCAGCCGTGTCGCCATCTTTTCAACCACGTAGTAGCTTTCCGGATGGACGGCGGAGTTGTCCAGCGGCTCGTCGCCATCGCGAATGCGCAGAAACCCCGCCGCCTGCTCGAAGGCCTTGCGGCCCAGCTTGGGCACGTTCAACAGCTGCTTCCGGCTCGCAAAGCGGCCGTGGGCATCGCGATGCTCGACGATCCGCTCCGCCAGCTTGGGGCCGATGCCCGCCACCGCCGACAGCAACGGAGCGCTGGCCAGGTTGACATCGACGCCGACCGAGTTGACGCACGACTCCACTTCGCGGTCCAGCGCCTTGCGCAGCAGCGTCTGATTCACGTCGTGCTGATACTGGCCGACGCCGATCGACTTTGGATCGAGCTTGACCAGTTCGGCGAGCGGATCTTGCAAGCGATGCGCGATGCTGATGGCGCCGCGCACCGTGACGTCCAGCTGCGGATACTCGCGCCCGGCGATCGCGCTCGCGGAGTAGATCGACGCTCCCGATTCGCTGACCATGACCTTGGTGACTTGCGACCGGCTGCGCTTCAGCAGGTCGGTCACGAACGCGTCCGTTTCGCGTGACGCCGTGCCGTTGCCGATGGCGATCAGCTGGACATCGTGCCGGGCGATCAAGGCCTGCAGCGTCTGGCCGGCGCCGGCGACGTCGCAGCGCGGCGCGGTCGGATAGATCGTCGCGCTGTCGAGAAACTTGCCTGTGCCGTCGACAACCGCAACCTTGCAGCCCGTGCGAAAGCCGGGATCGATGCCGATGGTTACCCTGGGCCCGGCCGGCGGCGCCAGCAACAGGTCGCGAAGGTTGCGGGCAAAAACGCCGACAGCTTCCTCGTCGGCCGCCTCCTTCAACTGTTGCAGGATAGCCGATTCGGTCGCCGGCAGCAGCAAGCGCGCGTAGCAATCCTCGACGGTCCGTAAAAGCTCGGCCTGGAACTCGAACGACGGATTACGAACCAGTTTCCTCTTGAGCTTGTCGAGAACGACTTCGTCGTTCAGCTGCACGCCGATGTGCAGCACGCCTTCAGCTTCGCCGCGCATCATGGCCAGCAGCCGATGCGATGGCACGCGCGCCACCGGCTCGGCGTGATCGAAGTAGCTCGCGAACTTGCTGGCCGGATCGTTCTTGCCGCGCCTGACCTGAGCGACCAGGCGTCCGCCGCGCGCTTGCTCGTTGAGCCAGGCGCGCGTGGGCACGTCCTCCGACCAGTGCTCGGCCACGATGTCGCAGGCTCCCTGCAAGGCAGCCGCGTCGTCGGGCACGTCCTTGGCGGAGTTCACGAACGGCCGCAAGATGTCGGCACGCGACTGCTTGCACGCTTCCTGGCTTAGCAGGATGTCAGCCAGCGGCTGCAGGCCGCGCTCGCGGGCGATCGTCGCCCGTGTGCGTCTCTTGGGCTTGAACGGCAGGTACAGGTCTTCCAGCGTTCTCTTGTCGAGGCATGCCAGGATTTGCCCACGCAATTCCGCGGTCAGCAGGCCTTGCTCGGCGATCGACTTCAGGATGGTCGTCTTGCGCTGGGCCAGCTCGCGGGCCTTCGCCAGGGCATCCTCGATGCCGCGCAGGGATTGCTCGTCCAGTCCCTGGGTCATTTCCTTGCGGTAGCGGGCAATGAACGGGATGGTATTGTCTTCATCCAGCAGCTTCACGGCTGCCCGCACCTGGGCGGCGCCGACCCCGAGGCTGGTGGCGCAGCGGGTAATGGTCTGCTCCAGATCGAAACAGTCGAAAGGGCTGCCATCCACGTCATTCCTCCTTGTCGCACAATTGCCGACGATTCATTATCTTATCTGAACGACGGCCTCCACAGGATTCACTGAACCGCGTAGCAACGCCAGATGGTACAATAAGGGTTCGCCAGGCTCGCTTGCCTCGCCGGAGCTGGATATGTCGAACATTCCAAGAACCCGCACGGCCATTCGCAGGATCTCGTTGTTGCTCGTCGGCCTTGGCTTGTCGCCGGCCGCCGTGGCAGCGGGCGAAGCAAAGAAACCGAGTCCGCAGGCGATCCAGTTCTTCGAGACCAAGGTCCGGCCTGTCCTCATCGAACATTGTTTCCGTTGCCACGGCGACATCAAGAGGCCCAGGGGAGACCTGCGGCTGGATTCCCGTGCGGCGATGCTGGCCGGCA
>VGYC01000033.1 GCA_016873095.1 Planctomycetota bacterium
ACCCACCGCTACCGCGTCACAGACCAGGGCTGGCGCACCGCCATGTTCTGTACGCGCACCTATAACCGCATCCTGCGCCCCGGCCTGGCCCACGTCTGCGCCGACGAACCTGACAGTGACAATCCGTTACGCCACAGCTTCGAACGCCTTGACGCAGACATCGACCATTGGATCGAGGCCCAGAAAGTGCCTGCATGAAACTTGACTCAAACGAGATAACTTCTGGGGATCAAGGACGCTAGGGGCTGTCCAACTCGGAGAGAGGCCAATTGCGCTCGGGTGCCATGCCTTCGCGGGTCCCTCGAGATTGCGGCATCCAATCGGTTGCACCGCGAAATCATGTGAAGCGCCACAACCTTCTCCCTGCGAATACCACAAGCAAGGCAACTCATCCATGCAGATCGGCAGGTTCCGATCCCCGGCATAGAAGCGGGCGCTTGACCAGATCCAATCGGTCGGCTCAACACACAGGTCATCGGAGGGCCGTAGATGTGTTAGGCCGGACCTGCCTGCTTTCGCTCGGCGACACTATTCACTAATTGACGGGCCTCGGCTTCGTCTTTCGGATCATCGAAGTAAATCGCTAATTGAAGATGGCCGTCGTCGCTTAATACAAATCCATAGAGTGACTCGACTGGACCATCCTCGCTTTCATCACGCAGCCGGTAGCTATATCTTGTCAAGTTCCTGGCCTGGCTTTCATCCTCGGCGAATCGCTCTGGCGAAACGGATTTCTTGACCCCTGCAAGACGCTTGCCTTGAGATTCCCCGTGTTCGTTGTTCCATGCAGTTAGCCAAATTGTAAATCCAGGACGCCAGAGCACCATCTGACCATCCTCCACACGCCGGGCAAAACGTTCCGGAAGGTGAATTGACCAAGTCGTGGTGAGCGGGTGATCGCCTTCGACTACTGGGAAGCCCGGCGGGGGCCATTTCTTTGCAGGCACTGATTGCGTCGTGCCAGGTTGCCAGGCTTCTCCCGCGACCTGCGTGAACCCGCCGGACGGGCCGTCGCGCTCAAAGGCCGTGCCGGCCGGAGCGTCAAGGAATGGGATGATGTCGGGGTCGTAATTGGCGATGGTGTTCACATCGTAGATGCCGTGGTTATCGGCGTCGTCCATGTAGTGTTGGGATTCTTGTCCTGCGGTGAAAACCCATCCGCTGTCCTGATCGTTACGGGTTTCCTCCCGATACATGTACCCAACCTTGCGGCCCTCGACGGTAATCATGTCGGTCGCGAAGCAGCCGCCTCGATTTTTGGCGAGCGGCTTGATCTGTTCGGCGCGAAGAGCGAATTGCTTCTTGGCCATCGTCCACCTTGAGGCCTAAGGTTCAAGGTTCAACGTTCAGGAATCATCTGGCAATGACGCGGCTCGCCGGCGGCTCGGGATAGATTCCTGTTGGATTTAACCGCGGGCCCTGCAGCACAAGACTATGGGGATTCAAGCAACCGGCAGCTTGCCTGCGTGCTGGCATGGATGGAGTGTAACGCTGCGGCGCGGTGTCCGGCAAGCATTTTTTCGCTACGCGTCGTTCGCAATATCGAAGTCAAACCTTCGTTGACATGTCCATTGGCTGTTGCGCTGGGTTTCGCGGGCGCTCGCCAAGCGCGGCAGCGTCGAAGACGCTACTGGTTTTTCCGTCGGCGCTCGGTTGTGCACCCGCGTTCGGCAACGGCGCTGGCAGCCGTCGCCGGACACGGGAATTGTGTTTAGCATGAGTTCTGCTGGACGATTGCCGGGCGTGGCGTTAGAAAGGCGCAAGTTGTGATGTACGTTACAGATTGGTCATTTTGTCATACTTGGTAATGCGCGGAGATGACATTTGCCGAGGGGGTGTATGTCACTTTCTGGACGAATCCTGGACGAATCCTTGGAATCATTTGTCGGGATAGCGCGGTGCCCGGGCGTGCTGCGCAGGGGGCTGCTCTTATTTCCGGTCGCGCAGCAGGTAGACAACCACCTGGGCGCGATCTTCCGGCCCGTCGGCAGGCCAGTGGAACACGAGGCTGGCGCCCCGGTTGCGGAGACGGCGTTCGATCTCATCACGGGCTCGAGCCTTGCCACGATGCGGGCTGCGGCTGATGACGACAAAGCGCTTGCCTGGCTTGCCGTGCGTGGTCGGCTTGCCTTCCTCGAACACCAGGCCGGCATAGTAATGGGCCCAGAAGTGGTCGTCATCGACAATGTCGCCCGGGCGAACATGCTCCGCGAGCCAGCGTCCGGCGGCATGATGGCCGGCCCGATTGCCGTGCAGCGGCTGCAGCGTCTCGGACAGACAGATGCCGGTGACGACGAGCAAGGCCGCCAAGGCCAAGACGCCCGGATACCGCCGCGGCCGGAGCGCCGGCACGGGCGGCACATCTCCCGCGCGAGCGGCCTGGAAGCGGGCGAGCAGCCGCGCCGGCAGGTCGAGGAATCCAGCCACGGTCAGGTAGGTAGCCAGCAGCACCAGCACCATGACGTGGCGGTCGGAGACGTAGCCGGTCTTCACGCCCAGCCGGCACAGGACGGCGAGGTAGATCAGGCAGATCGCGGCCAGCACCCAGACGCCGGGAATGCGCCGCAGCCGTTCCTTGTGCCACCAGAAGCCGAGGAAAAGCGGCACGACACAGAAATAATGCAAGGCCTGGCAGAACTCACGGGCCACGGCCCAGAGGCTGCGCAAGAGCGGCCGGGTATTCTCTCGCCAGGTATCTGCCCAGATCAGCGCGTGCAGGCCAGCGCGGCGGGGCACTCGCGCGTCCGGAGCATCTTGCTTGAAGACGGCTGACGTGGCGGCTGGCGAGCCATTGATGATGCCCTTGACGGAAGGCTTGTTGGAGAAGCCGCCGATCGTGAGCGTGTGCAGGCCGCCGGTGGCGAGCGCGCCGGCAACGAGCGCGCTGCCGCAAAACACAATCTGCCGCCATGCGCGGCGGCGTGCGGGGACGAATTGCATGACGAGCAACACGATCAGCGTGGCGAGAACAACCACGGCACCTTCCGGCCGGGTGAAGTACGCGAGCCCGCTGCAAAGTCCGCAGGCCGCGAACAACCACGGTCGACTCCCTTCGACCGCCCGCACTGCCAGCAGCATGGCAGTCGTGCAGAGCAGCAGGAACAGGCCCTCCGAGACGCCGTCGGACAAGAGTTGCCCGCTAACCGGCAACACCTGAAACAGCAGCGCCGACCAGAAGCCCACCCGGCGGTTGAAGAGAAACCGCCCCAGCAAGTACATCGGGACGGCCAGCAAGGCTCCGGACAGCGCGGTGACGAGCTGGGCGCTGAGTTGCATGGCCTCGGGCGTTGTGCCGCCGCACAGGGCGCGAATCGGCCATGACATGGCCAGGATGCTCAGTGGATAGCCGGGATGCTGGTGGTTCTCACGCAAGACCTGCTGCCAGGGCTTGGTCTCGAAGGCCAGCGAATAGCGGATGTAACCGATGCTGTCGCGTGCCGCGACTTCAGTCTGCGCGATGACCCAGGCTCGGACCGCCATGCCGATGACCAGCAACAACCCGATCAGCAACAGGTCGGTGCGGTCCCGCAGGGGTCCGCTGGGGTTGCTCGACGCGGTTTCATCCGTGATCGCCATGCCATCGCCTCGGTTTGCCGTCGCCGGCGTGTCCTGCCGCATGACGGGTGGCCGATGGTATAGCGATGAAAATGAATGGTCAAGCCGTAGCGAGCGAAGCTGGCTCGAGATGGCTGCTGCAGTCAGCGCAGGTTGCCTGTTTGGCCTCGTTCAATCATAGCGCCCGCTCGCCTCGATCGGCCACAGTGCCTCGATCTTGCCCTTGCGGACAGCAACACAGTTGCGGTGCAGGTTCATGGTCGCGCAGCAATGGGCGGGGATCACCTCACGGTGGTCTCCGATCTTGACCTGGGTGTCATTGCTTTCGACCTTGGCGTGCTCTTCGGAGAGTTGCAGGACACGATCCGCGGGCCGGCCCTTGACGGAAGGCGTGCCGAAGTCGCGCGAGATCGCCTTGCTGCCGGCATCCAGGATGTAGCGTCCGGGCCTGCGGCTGATGATCGTCGTCCAGACCGATAGCGAGCAGCCGAACTCCGGCCGCACCGCATGGTAGGCCACATCCATGAGTACGAAAGACCCTGGCTGGATCTCGGTGACGCCGTCATAATGGCCGACGAACTCCCAGGTGCCCGTGCCCGCGCCGGTGACGATGTTGACGGGAATGCCGGCTTTCTCGATGAGCCGACGCGTGCCGACGAGCTGGTCGAGAGATTGCAGGCAGCGGGTGCGCTTTTCCTCGCGGTTGTCGAGGAGCTGCAAATGGCCGTCATAGCCTTGCAGGCCATCGAAGCGCAGCCCGGGGCTGGCGGCAATCTTTTTCGCCAGGGCCAGCGCGGGCTCGCCTGGATCCACGCCGCAGCGATTCATGCCGATATCGACCTCGACCAAGATGCCGATCGTTGCACCGGCCTCGGTGGCTGCCTGGCTGAGCTGGGCGACGTTGGCCGCATCATCGACGCAGATGCGAAGCTGCACAAGCCTGGCGAGGCGTCCAATTCGGCCCATCTTCTTGTCGCCGACCACCTGATTGGCGATGAGGATGTCGCTGATGCCGGCGTCGGCGAGCACCTCGGCCTCATTGAGCTTGGCACACAAGAAGCCGTCGGCCCCGCGCTCGGCGATGTAGCTGGCCAGCCCGCCGCACTTGAGCGACTTGAAATGCACGCGCACGCCCACCGGCTTGTCCCGAAACGGCGCAAACATCCGCTCCAGATTGGCATCGACCACGTCCAGGTCGATGAGCAATTGCGGCGAATCGAGTACGTCGATGGGTTGCCCGATGGGGCTGGTTGTGGAGATCGGCTCGGAAATGGTGATCATCGCTTAGTGGTTCCTGTGTCGCTGAATATCATGACATGGTAGAGTTTATGGTCGATCGTGCCAAATGCCTACTTCCCGCTGCTGGCACATTGCCGACCTCGGCCTGGCGCCTGGGCGGAGTTGCTCATGCAACCAGTGACACTCATCTTGCTGTCGGCGGCGTTTGTCTGTGAAGGTGACGCCGGCGGTTCTGCTGCGCGGCCGGCAAGCAAGGCCGTCGCGAAGCCATTGCCGGAGATGCTGACGATCTCGTGGAGGCGCGGTCCGGATCTGCCACAGGGGTTTCAGGATAGTGACGGCGGCATCATGGCGGGCACGCTGGTCAGTGTGGGCGGATTCTGCAGCGGACAAAAAAACGTGCCAGGAAAGCCGGACAAATATCCGCGCGGCTTTCTCAAGAAAGTGTGGGGCCTGCCTCTGGCCAACGATCGAAGCCGCTGGCTGGAGCTACCGGATTTTCCCGGTGCGGCCCGTCAGGGGTTGGATGCTATCTCGATTGCCGACACGCTTTATTGCTGGGGCGGCTTCAGCTATTCGCCTCCCCATTGTTATCGAGACGGCTACCAGCTGTCGCGCGGACGGGATGGCTGGCGCTGGCGTTCGTTGCCGCCATTACCCTGGGCACTGACGGCACAGGGATCTTGCGCTATCGGTTCGAAAATCTATGTCGTCGGTGGCGCTGATTACGACGGCGAAAAGGGTTTCTATACCCTGTCGGATCGTCATGGCCGCGTCAAGCGCCTTGGGGCGCGTCTGCTGATCTTCGACACCAACAGGCCGGAGGATGGCTGGCAGGAGCGAAGGCCGTGCCCGGGCACGCCGCGGTTTGTGCATGCCGTGGCCGCTGTCGCCGGAAAGGTGTATGTGCTAGGCGGGGCAACCGGCAGCGATAACGCCGAGTCGGGCACTTTCACCGTCGTCGATAACTGGGTTTACCAGCCCGAGAAGAATGAGTGGACCGCGCTTCCGGACCTGCCTGTTGCGAGCGGCAACTTCCCGTCCGGGCGCGTCGTCTTCGCCGACCGTTACATTCTCCTGGTCGGTGGCTATCAATACGGAAAGGTCATGACACCGCGCGGACAGACCCGCCCGATCTACGGGCGCCCAACCCGACACGATCCGAAGAATGCCATGTGCAGCGACATTTTCGTCTTCGACACGCAAACGGGCATCTTCGGACGTGCGAGCCCATTGCCGCTCAACAATAACCTGCCGATGACGGTGCTTGCCGGAGCGCAGCTTCACCTCATCGGCGGTGAAGTTGGCTCGGCCGTCATTGACGGCCAGCAATACGGGCATCACCCCGAATTGTATCTCATCGGCAGCATCGAGAAGGCGAAATAGCCGTGTCCATGCGGTGCGCTGCTCAGCACCTGCTACTTTCTCACCTGTACACTCAGCATGACCACGCAGGGATCGAAGTCGTCCTCCTTCGAGTTCAAGCCGGGCGTCTTGAGCAGCTTTGTCGTGCGCCGATCGTAGAGATAGACATCGCGCTCGCCGGCGCCGTCGAGTCGTTCGGAAACGAACGCGAGAAAGCGGCCATCGCCACTGAGGGATGGCGATTGCTCGTGATCGGCGGAGTTGAGTCCCGGCAAAGGGAGCAGATTGCTGTCCACGCGGTCATAGAGGTAGATGTCGCGACCGCCTTCGCCGCCGCTTCGGTCGGAGGAGCAGGCGACGAGCCGTCCGTCGCCACTGAGCGCCGGCTGCATATCGAGGCTGTTCGAGTTCATGCCCGGTACGGCAACGATCTTCTTCTCGGCCAGGTCGTAGAGATAGACATCCGTGGCGCCCCTGCCGCCGGGCACGTTGGCGGCAAATGCCAGCCAGCGACCGTCAGCGCTCATGGCCGGCATGCGCTGGTCATGTTTCTGCCGATTGAGCCTGGGCGGCTCGACGTTGTTCTTGGCTGCCACGTCATAGAGAAACACGCCCCAGCGCGTCGTGCTGCCAGGCCGTGCCCAGGCGCTGTAAGCGATGAGCTTGCCATCGCCTGAGAGCGATGCGCCCATCTGGTGAATCTTGGGGTTTTCCTGAATGTCCGGCAATGATACGAGTTTGCCTTCCTTGCGATCCCAGACTTCGACGCGTCCGCCGTCGGCGACGCCGAATTGTGAGCAGAAGGCACAGAATCGGCCGTCGCGGCTCAGGGAAGGATGCATGTCGGCTCGCGATTTGTTGACGCCGCCGCTGATGGTGTCCACGGCGCCAAGCAACTTGCCCGAGCCGATGCCGTCGTGCTCGTAGAAGTAGATCTTCGGATAGGGGGGATCACGGCGCTCGCGTGTGGAGGCCAGCGCCAGCAGTAACTTCACTGGCTCGGCGGCAGGCTGGGCGCGAGCGTCGCTGAGCAGCGCGGCGACAAGCAGAGTGCAGACAACGATTCGCATCGGTATGAAACCTCGAAGTCCATTCGGCTTTTCAGGTGTTATAGCAAATCGCCGCGGGCACATGGTCGCCAAGAGCTGTCGACGTGGAGGTCAACTGGCCAGCGGCGTGAAAAGATGTATAACATGCACATATTATGCATATTTGGAGCTGACACCATGCGGCTGTCGTTGCAAACCGATTTCGCCTTGCGAACCTTGATGTATCTGGGCAGCGTCGGCGAACGTGCGACGATCGAGGAAGTTGCGGACTACTATCACATTTCGCTGGACCATGTCGCCAAGGTCGTCAGCCAGCTGGTGCGGCTGGGCTGGGTGCGTGGCATTCGCGGCGCTGGCGGCGGCATCGAACTCGGCAAGCCCGCCGTTGACATCTCCGTCGGTGCGGTCGTGGCCGCCTTCGAGGGAGATGTCCACCTGCTCGAGTGCCTGGGTCGCGACGGCGTCTGCATCATCGAATCATTCTGCAAGCTCAAGAAAGTCCTCGCCAGGGCCGAGGATCTGCAGCGCGACTACCTCGCCGGCGTCAGCCTGCAGGACGTGTTGCCATCACGAGCGAAACTCAAAACTTGAAAGGACCATTCCATGCGTCGAATCATTCATGTATCGCTTTTCGTGGCGCTGGCCTTGGCACTCAACATGTCGCTGGGCGGTGCGGCAGACTCGACCGCAGAGAAGAAGCCGGCGGAGCCCGATAGGGCTGCCGTCGAGCGCGCCCGCAAGACGGTACGCATGCTCGACGATATTTACAAGACAGCCGTCGTGCTCATCACCGACAAGTATGTGCACGACAAGAAGGACTTTCCGGCCGGCCGTGCCGCCGTCCACTGGTTCAAGGCGATCTCGAAGAAAGGCTGGCACGAGATCCGCATCATCGATGCCACTGGCGAGCCCTATAGCCAGGCCAACGTCGCCCGCGATGCCTTCGACAAGGAGGGCATCCGCCGTCTCAAGGCCGGCAGCGATTTTTACGACCAGGTCGAGACCAGGGACGGCAAGAGCTATCTGCGCGCCATCACGCCGGTCCCGGTAGTCATGCAGAAGTGCATCATGTGCCACGAGCACTACAAGGCTGCCAAGAAGGGCGAACCGGTGGGAGCGCTCACATATAAGGTGCCGCTCGATTGATCAAGCAGCGGCCCTTACGCGCGCAGCGATCCACCCGCGTTCATCGCCAGGTTGCCGCCATCCATGGGTATCAGGGCGCCGGTGATCCACGACGAAGAATCGGATGCCAGGAATACGGCGAGGCCCTTGATGTCGTCGGGGTGGCCGAGTCGGCCGGCCGGGATACCGCTCAGGTACTTGGGCTTCAGGTTTGGATCGGCAGCCATGCGTTTTTCCAGGCTGGGGTTGATCACCTGTGCGGGGAGGATGGCGTTGACGCGGACGCCACGGCCGGCCCACTCGGTGCTCAGCTCGCGCGTCATCTGCGCCACCGCCCCCATCGCCATACTGTAGGCGATATGCCCACGGCCCAGCGCGCTGATGCTCGCCAGCGAGCCGATGTTGACAATGCTTCCCCGTCTGGCCGCTAGCATGCGCTTGCCTGCTTCCTGGCACATGTAGAACCGGCCCAGCACCAGGTTTCGCCAGGTCTGCTCCACGTCTTCAAGGGAGATGCTTTCGGGGCTCGGTCCCAGGATGCCTTCGCCGGCGACGTTGCCCAGAAAATCGATGCGGCCGAAGTCGCGGTCGAGACGCGCGAACAGCTCGCGAATCTGCTGCGGGTCGGAGACGTCGCACGTCGCAGGCACTGCACGTCGGCTGAGTTTCGTGAGGTGTTGCGCGGTTTGCTCCAGGCCACCCTCGTTGCGATCGACCAGCAAGAGATCAGCTCCAGCTTCTGCAATGGCGGTGGCCATCGCCCGCCCAAGTCCCTGCGCGGCGCCGGAAACGACTGCTACGCGGCCGGTGAGGTTGAAAAGGTTTGACATGATTTGGGTTCCTTGCCCGTATGCCGTGCCCACAGGTTTGCGTGGGCATGGCACACAACTCCTGGCATGGTCAGAGGTCACGACATGAGCTTTTTCATGCGCCGGGCCGCCAGCGCCAGCGCGATCCACGACACGCCGCTGAACAGCAACTCGATGGCGATGAAAAGGCCG
Source organism: Planctomycetota bacterium (assembly GCA_016873095.1). Taxonomy (GTDB): domain Bacteria; phylum Planctomycetota; class Planctomycetia; order Gemmatales; family Gemmataceae; genus VGYC01. The sequence continues at coordinate 9,335 of VGYC01000033.1, forward strand.
ATGATGAACAGGCTGCTTTCGGGCCAGCGGGCGACGATCATGCCGCCCAGGGCCACGCTGACCACGCCGCCGAGGGCGACCATTGGCCAGGCGGGGAAATTGCGATGCGACACTGCAAGGATGATCCGCGCGATGCCGTTGAAGACCAGCGCGAACCCGATGATGAGCGTGAGGACCGCGGCCCCGCGCAATGGATCGAACACCAGGCAGACACCCGCTGCCAGGTATAGCAGTCCAATCAGCATCTCCAGAAAAAAACCGCCCCAGTGCCGCATGAACAAGGCGTGAACCAGATGCGCTCCAGCGCCGACAACCATCAGGATGCCGAAGAACTCCACGGACAGCAGCGTCAGAAAGACGGCCATCCCGTCTTGGAGGGCGATCAAGCCGAGCAAGACCAGGGCAATGCCCAGCACCAGCAGCCAGCCCCATTTCTCCGCGAGGGGGTGCAACGGACTAGTTGGTGTCGGCGGTGCGTTGCTCATGGTAGTCTCCGTTCGGGGGCGACGGCTGCTGTCACAGTTGGCGTGTCTTCCCAGGTGAACAGTTTCTTGAGTTTGTCCCAGAATTGCGAGCCCAGCACAAACACGCTGATTAGCATGACCACATCGCAAACCAGATTCAAGTAGAGCGTTATCTGGGGAGACAGGTCATTGCTGAACAGCGCCGGCCCATAGGCCAGGACGAACAATCCCAGGTTCGCGCCAAGTAACAACAAGATACCGATGTTGTAGCGAAGCCGGCCCGCAGGTCTCGTTAGCCCCAACCATTCGAGCATCTTTCCCAGGCGATTTTTTACGGCTTCCCAGGCCTCCTTTCCAGCGAGGGCGATGCCGGCAATCAGGAAAACCTCGGGCCCGCCCACAACCAGGAAGCCGATCAGCGCCGCGGTCGCAGCCGCCGAGAAGCCTAGATACGGCACCAATAGCGCCGAGAGGGGGGAAAGTAGCGCCAGTATCAAGCAGCCCACGCCCAGACGATACGCCACGCTCCTGGCTGGCCGCGACTCGGAAATAGGGTTATTCGTCACAGTGCGACTCCACTGAATTCGTGAGGGGTGTCGCTGATAGACTAACAAACATGAAACGGAACGTGGAGGCATTGACCGATGGGACCTTCGACCTGCTGGTCGTGGGAGGAGGCATCACCGGCGCCGGTGTGGCCCTGGATGCGTCGCTGCGCGGTCTGCGTGTCGCTCTCATCGACAAGGGGGACTTCGCTTCCGGGACCAGCAGCGTTTCCTCGAAACTAGTGCACGGCGGGCTGCGCTACCTGGAGCACGCCGGTTTTCATCTTGTCCATGAAGCGCTGCACGAACGCGGGCGACTGCTGCACAACGCCTGTCATCTGGTGCAGCCATTGCGATTCATCCTGCCCTTCTACGACGGTGCACGGCTATCGCCCTGGAAATGGCGGCTCGGGCTCACGCTGTACGACTTCCTTGCCGGGACCAGCAACATCCACCGGCATCGACCGTTGCGGCGTCGCGAGATTCGCCGCGAATTCCCCACGCTGGTTCGACATGGCCTGCAGGGGGGCGCCGAGTTCTTCGACGCCCAGATGGACGATGCCAGGCTGTGCATCGAGGTCATGCGCACCGCTGCCGAATGCGGCGCGACGCCGGCCAACTATGTCGAGGCGACGGCCTTCACGTCGCGCAATGGCCGTATTACCGGCGTTCGCGCGCGCGACCATGTCGGCGACCGTGAGATCGTTATCGCGGCACGGCAATTCTTGAACGCTGCCGGTCCGTGGGTGGATCGCGTCTGCCAGCTTGCCGGCGACGACTCAGGGCCGCGCCTGCAGCCCACGCGCGGCGTTCACATCCTCACTGCCGACCGTGGCTTGCGTGCCGCATTCCTGCTGCTGCATCCCAGCGACGGCCGAGTGCTGTTCATCATCCCCTGGATGGGCAAGACGCTGATCGGCACGACCGACACATTCGCTGACACCGGCCCGGATGATCTGCACGTGACCGATGGCGAAATCGCCTATCTTCTGGAAGCGCACAATCACTATTTCCAGCCCGGGCTGCAGCCATCCGACGTGATGGGCAGCTTCATCGGTCTGCGACCCTTGATTCGCTCGGAACGCGGTGGACCGTCATCCTTGTCGCGCGAGTTTCGTGTTTTCACGTCGCCATCCGGGCTGGTGTCAGTCGCCGGCGGTAAATACACGACGTTCCGGCAGATGGCGGAGGACATTACTGACGTTCTGGTGGCAAGACTGGACGGCCCGCGGCGTCGCTGTAGCACCAGGCGCTTCCCTCTCAGCGGCGTGCCGTCTGAGCCATGGCTCGAATATTCGGCCAGCGCCAGCGCCGAACTGGAGCAGCGCTTCAAGTTGCCGCGCGCGACGGCGCAGCACCTCGTGAATCGCTACGGGCGGCATGCCCTTGAGCTAGCCCATTACCTGGACCAGTCTCCCGAGGCGCGACAGCCGGTCTGTGCCGGTGAGCCGGAGTTGCGTGGTGAATTCGCGTACCAGCGCGATCACGAGATGGCAGTCTATCCCGCTGACCATTTGCTGCGTCGCACGCGCCTGGGCATGTATCATCCGGATTTGCTGCGTGGAAAAATCCGGGAATCTTCTTGACACCGACACGTCGGCGCGAGTTAATTCAAGCAGATGCACTTCATGGAAACTCAATGAAAGGAGGCGATAATCGAAAGTCCACCGACCTGTTCAGGGGAAACCTGTCGGCCGCGCGGATTTCGGCTCATACGGACTTGGGTGTTGAACCCCTGCTAATGCCAGGGATGTCCCCCAAAAGCTGCCACAGTAACCACCGATCCGCAAGCCTTCACGGTTTCCTGAGTTAGAAAAAACAACAGCCCGCGGCGTCACGATGCATCCATCGGTCGCCGCGGGCTGTCGCGTTTTTCCCATCGTTCACGACTAAACCTATCAGCTCACGGTGAAGCCGCGACGATTCTGTCGGCTCAACATGCGATTGGCTTCCTGGTCGTTGGTGAATCTCTCCGCATTCGCTTCCAGCGTGAGGCGGCGGCCGACGCGCAGCTGCATATCCTGCAACTTCAGGTTGCGATCACGCAGGTGTTCTTCCATGCGGGCCAGGGCATCGTTGGCGTCCTTGTTGTCGCCGAAGGCGCGGGTACGCGGGTTGAAAGCGGCGTTGCTGCCCAGCCGATACGAGATGTTGGCCAGGTGGCACAACGCGCTGGAGTAGTGGCCCTCCAGGATGTCGGCGTTCAGGTCGTCCTGGCGGCGGCTGCGGACGGCGGCGATGAAGTTCGTGAAGTGGTCGTTGCCGGGCCGGCGGCGAACCTCGACTTCCGGCAACGGCGCCGGCCTATCGCTGCCGCGCGGGAAGAACTGCGTACCGGCGATGATGCCCGCCTCGAGCTTGAAGACATTGCCGACTCCCTGGCGATGGAAGGGGCGGGTCTCCAGGCCGCGGACCTCGAAGATCAGCTGCGTCTGGCCGAAATCCATGAGCGCGATTTGCGTGTTTGGCGTTTCGGCCTGATCGCGTGGGCCAAAGCGGCCGCCGACGCTGACGACACTGCGCGGCAGCGTGGCACCCTGGATCGCCCAGCGGGCGATGTCCATCTGATGCACGCCTTGGTTGCCCAGGTCGCCGTTGCCGAAGTCCCAGAACCAGTGCCAGCGATAGTGCACCAGGTTTTCGTGGTAGGGACGCTCGGCCGCCGGCCCAAGCCAAAGATTGAAATCCAGTTCGCGCGGCACGTCGATACGGCGAACGGTCGGCGACATGCCCGAGGCGTTGTCGCGGCGCTTGTAGCACAATCCGTAAGCAACTTGCAGCCGGCCCAGCTTGCCGGAACGGATCACTTCGATGACGCGCTGCCAGCCGCCTTCGGTTCGGCTCTGGGTGCCGTGTTGCACGATCTTCCGCGTCTTGCGGGCGATGTCCACCATCTGCCGCCCTTCAGCGACGTTGTGGCTGCACGGCTTCTCCACGTAAACGTCCTTGCCCGCCTGGCAGGCCCACATGGTCATCAAGGCGTGCCAGTGATTGGGCGTGGCAATGGACAGCACGTCGAGGTTCCGGTCGTCCAGGGCACGGCGGACATCCTGCACAGTCTGCGGCCGCTGCCCCGAGCGCTGTTCTACCCCCTTGGCCCTGGAGGCGAACAGGCGGCTATCCACGTCGATCAGGTGGGTAACGCGGACGCCCTTCATGCCAGTGAAGGCGCTGATGTGTGAGCCACCCCGGCCGTTGATGCCGGCCACGCCCACGCGGATGTCCTCGTTTGCGCCCAGCACGCGTCCCGAGGACTTGGTGCCGGCAATGGTGACCGTGGCCGCTGCGGCCAGGGTGTTCTGCAAGAATCGCCGTCGGGAGAGCTGACGCATCGGCAGGTCCTTTCTTCGTGCGATGGAATCTTCGACTGAAGGCGGGTTTCTTCTCTTATAGCCGCCGAGTCGAGGGCTTTCAAGCAACAAATCGGGAAATTCGCGGATCCAGGAGCCGAAAGCGACAGCGGTACCGGCCGAGCCCGTAGCACCAGCAAAGTGCCGCGAGAAGTGGGCTTCACACCTTGGCTGGCAGCCGCAGCACAAAGCAAGCGCCCTGCCCATTCTGTCCCGGCTGGATGGTCAGCTGCCCGCCCAGAAGGCTGGCCCAGCGCTGTGCCAGCGCGAGTCCCAAACCGACGCCGCCGGCGGTGACGTCGGCGGCGTGACCGCGGCGAAAGGGGCGAAAGATCGAGCGGCGCTCCTGGCGCGGCACGCCAGGGCCGAGATCTTCGACCTCGAAGACGGCCGACTTGCCTTCCTGGCGGGCGCGCAACCAGAGCCTGGGATCGCTGGCGGCTTGACTGTACTTGCAGGCGTTGTCGATCAAATTGCCGAGCAACTGGGTCACTACCTGGCTGTCGGTATCAATGATCGCGTTGCTGGGCATGCTGTTCTCGATGATCATGTCCTTGCCGCAATCCTGGCAGCGCATCTGCCAGGAGGTTTGCAAGCACTCGAGCAATTCGGCAACTGAAACGGGCTTGTGCTCAAGCCGGGGTCGCTGATTTTCCAGCCGCGAGAAATCGAGAACGTTGTTGACGAGCCGATTGAGACGATCCGTCTCGCCGTTGAGCGTGTGCAAATACTCGTCGCGCTGCTTGTCGTTCTGGACCATGCCTCCGGTAAGCATGTCGAGATAGAGTCGCAGTGTGGTCAAGGGGGTACGCAGCTCATGAGTGACTGTCGAGACGAAGCGGATACGACGCTGTGACAGGTCGATGAGGGACCAACCGCCCAGACCGACGGCGAGCAGGGCGATGAGGGCGGCGGCCCAGGCCAGCACCAGTCCGATGCGCAGGGGCTTCCAGCCGAGTTCCAGTGCTGCGACCGGGCCAGGATCGAGTTCCACCGGCAGGGCGGTCATGGTCCGCTCTGGATGGGACGGCGTTTTCCTGGTCATCGGCTGCAATCGAGCCTCCGGGAACAAGTCCTCAATTTGTTCAAGCAGTCGCTTCTCGAGTGCCTGCCAGTTGAGCAGCAATCCCTGGGCGACCGATCTGCCGCCGACCTCGACGCGCCGCGCGACAACCAGACGCTCGTCCTTGGATCCACTTTCCAACCAGAAGGCAGACATGGGTCCGGGGCGAACGGTCTCGGCGCGCGCCTTGCCGCCGCCGGGCCGCAACAGGCCCTCGCCGTTGGGAGTCAGCTTGCCGATCAACGAATTCTGGCTGGGAGGATTCAGGTTGGGAGACTGATTGCCGCGGTAGTTCTCCTGGGGACCATAGATTGGCATGCGGCTTGTGAATTCTTTCTGAGACTTGGCAATCGGTGATTGAACGTCCCAGCGCTGGTCGCGATTCGCGTCACGATTCTGGCCTCGGTTCTCCTCGGCGAGGATCGCGGAGTTCGCGATGGCCAAGTTGGCTGTCGGCAGCTTCGCGAGCAAATCCGCGCGCGATACGTTGCACTCGAGGTCCTTGAGCAGACGGTCGCGCTGCCCTGCGTCTTTTGGCTTCGTGGTCAGCGCTCCAGGCAACTTCTTCTTTAAAGAGGTCGACAGCACCTGCGGCGACCACCAACCCGCCTCGTCGGCGGTGGAAAAATGTAACGACACCCAGTCCGGCAGCTCGGCGTCGAGCAACGGCGACATCTCGAGGCAACGGCCGGGGACGCCCGGCTTCAGCGACCAGTCGAAGATCGGCGCCGGAGCATAGATGGCATTGTAATGTGAGAACGGCCGGCTTGCCTCGCGGGCCAGTTCCGGGATCATGTAGCTATCGAGCCGCCATAGCGCCAGCCGCAGCCGGGCATGCAGCTCTGCCTCGCTGCGTGCGGCCTGCTGTTCCTCCTCGAGGCGTAGTGTTGCCGCCGTGACCCAACCCAGTCCTCCGGCCACCAACCCCGCGATCATGATGAAGGCAAGCAATCCGCCCGCCTTGCCGCGCAGCCAGCGTGTCATGCGCTTTTCCCGTTGGCTCGAGTTGATTCGACGGGCACGAGGTCCGGCCCGGCCATGTAACCTTGCGAGCGAACCGTGAGGATCGCCTCCGGCGTGTTCTTGCCGCTCGGATCGCGCAGCTTGTTGCGCAGCCGGGCGACATGCATGTCGATGGTCCGCGTCTCGATCCCCTGGGGACTGAGTCCCCACAGACGGCTCAGCAGCTCCTCGCGTGAGATTGCCCGTTCCCGATTGGTCAGCAGGAAACGGAGCAAGGCGCCTTCCGTTTCCGATCTCTCGGCACGTTGCTTCTCGGACCAGCGGATCTCGCGGCGCTCGAAGTCGATGCGGGCGTGTCCGAGGCGGGCAGCGCAGACGTCTTGCGGCCGGCCGGCGGCGCGCCGCAGGATCGCCTCCACCCGCGCTAGCAGTTCCCGCGCGGAGAACGGCTTGACGACGTAATCGTCCGCGCCCATCTTCAGGCCACGCACCCGATCATCCTCGGTGCCGCGGGCCGTGAGGATGATGACCGGCAAGGTCGGCCGCACTTTGCGCAGCTCCATCAGGACGTCAAGACCGTCCTTGCGCGGCAAGAGCAAATCAAGCAATACCAAATCGACACCGGCCTGCGCAGCCTGTCTGAGCCCCAGCTCGCCGTCGGCGGCCTCGCTGACCCGGTAGCCCGTGGCCCGCAAGGCATCCACGATGCCGCGGCGGATGGCCGGCTCGTCCTCCACGACGCAGATCTGTCCTGGTGCCATGTGGTCCTCCTCGGTCCTCGTAGCGACAAGCCGCTCGCATGTCAGCCTGTGCCGGTGGCAAGGCGCTGCGCGCTTGTGGCGACGTCGGAATATCAGCGGGCCGCCGCGGCCAGGATGATGTTGAACGTCCCGCTCTTGTAGGTCGCCTTGGCGGCGGCGCGGTTCTCCCGCAGGTCGATGATCAGCGAATCGCGGATCCAGTTGTCCGTTTTCTGATGCTCGTCGCCGCGGAAGTAGAGCTGCGTGATCAGCTCGCGGTAGCGCGGCGCCCGCACCCAGTAGTGGATGTGGCTGGGCCGCCACGTCTTCGGTCCGATGCGGTACGGGCCAGGCTTGATCGTCTCGAACTCGTAGTAACCATTCTCGTCGGTGATGACGCGAGCGCGGTTGACAAACACATTGGCAGCCGGCGGGCGCTTCGGGTCATCGTTGTCGTAGCGGCCCTGATGGTTGGCCTGCCAGACATCGATGACGGCATTGGCCAGCGGCCGTCGCGTGTCGAGCCCGAAGACGCGGCCGCTGACCAGCAGGACCGTGCCGGGTTCCAGCGGTGGCGTCACCTTGGCGCGGAAGGGCGCGCCACGGCGATGGAACGGCCCAAGGATATTGTCCTCGGTCGCCACCCAGTTGGCCGGCTGCCCGGCGCCGTTACGCGCCGGCGGCTTCTCTTGCTGATAGCGGGCATAAGCGCCCAGGTCGCCGCTGGCCTCCGTCGGCTCGGCGTCGGCGCCAAGCACCAGCCCCGCGGCCGCCAGGCCGCAGCCGCGCTTCACAAAGTCGCGCCGGCTTGTTTCGGACATGCGCTCCTCCTTTTGCATGAATAGACGGCCCCGCCCCCCGCCTGGATTTTCCACCAGAAAGGACGCGGTCTTGTCGCTATTGTAACAGCGTGATTCCGCGGTTGCGTAACGAACTGGTAACAGCGAAAGGCGAACATGGCGCGTTTCGAGAATCGTGTGAAGAAACGGCTGGCCGAGGGCAAGACGGCGTGGGGCGCCAGCCTGGCGGACGCTTCCGACCTGGCGGCCAAGTTCACGGTCAATGCGGGGGTCGATTTCCTCTGGGTGGACCTGGAACACCGGCCCTACGACGTGGCCGAGGTTCGCTGGGTGCCGATCATCTGTCGGCACAAGGGTTGCGACTGTCTGATCCGCGTTGCAGGACTCGACCCACAACTGATCAAGAAGTCGCTCGACATCGGCGCCAACGCCATCATGGTCCCGCAGGTGAACACCGCCGACGAGGCCCGGCTAGCCGTGCAATACGCGAAGTATCCGCCGCAAGGCACGCGCGGCATTTCGCCCTTGTGGACTTTCTACATGGATGTGCCCTGGGACGATTACCTCCCGGCCGCCAATGCGGAGACCTGCATCGTTGTCCAGGTCGAGACGCCGCAGGGCATTGCCAACCTGGACGAGATTGCCGCCGTCGAGGGCGTGGACGTGGTGTTCGCCGGCCCCATGGACCTGTCGGCATCGCTGGGCCACATCGGCAAGCCAGGCCACCCGGACGTGCAGCGCTTCCTCGAGGAGTTCCCGCGCCGTGTCGCGTTCCACGGCAAGGCCGCGGGCATCACCTTCGGCGATTTCGACTCCTGCAAGAGGGCCCATGCGCAAGGCTACCGTTTCATCAACTTCGGCAACATTCTCAGCCACGGCGCCACGGCACTGGCGGCAGATTTGCAACGGTTGAAGAAAGCGGAGGATTGAGAACGCCAGCGCCGCGTGTGCTGCGCGATCCAGGGGGCTGCGACAGGGGGCAACGGCGAATCGTCGGAATGGCTTGCCATTCATCTTCGAGAGATTTACCCCCGGATGGATCATCTTACATTGTCAAGATGCGCACCTGCTGATCGAGCCCGAAGCCGAGGACATAGCCGATGTAGTGAAATGCGGCCGGGGCCACGAGGATGAGACTGTCGAAGCGGTCGAGCAGGCCGCCGTGGCCGGGCAGCAGGACGCCCATGTCCTTGATGCCCAGGTCGCGCTTGATCGAGGAGAGCATCAGGTCGCCAAGCTGCCCGGCCACGCTGATGATGGCGCCGAGGCCGGCGAGCAGCCAGGGCGAGTCCATCTTCGTGCCGGCGAACACGGCGCTGCCGAGCAACATCACCAGGACCGTCGTGAGCATCAGCGCTCCCATCGAGCCGGCCAGCGTCTTGTTGGGGCTGGTCTGGGGCATCAGCTTGTGGCGGTCGAGTGTCTTGCCCACGATGAAGGCGAAGACATCGTTCAGTTCGACGCTCAGGAATATCAGGATCAGCACCGGGCGATAGCGGGCGTCGTTGGCGATGTAGCCCAGGTGCGCAAGGCAGGTGCCGAACAGCGTGAAGCCGAAGACGCCGAGGGCGACGCGCTGGATGTAGCCGCGCGGACGATCGACGAGAATCGACAGTGCCGCGATGGTCACGACGCACAGCGGCGTCAGCGCCTGGAAGAAGCCATACCAGTGATCGAGGACCGCGAAGTTGACGGCCAGGATGCCGAGCGTCACCAGCAGGCTGACCAGCTTCTCGCGGAAGAGTCCGGTGGCGCGGGCATATTCGCGATAGCACAGCAGGCTCAGGGCCGTCACGCCGAGAATGGTCCAGAAAGCGCCGAGCAGGATCGGGATCAGCAGCACCGGCGTGATGACGAGCCAGGTGGCGTAGCGTCGCAGGAGTTCCGTTCGCGTGGCGGCATTGATGCGCCTCGTCCGGCTCAGGATGAGAATGACGACCGGCGTCGCCAGCAGGACCGCGCCCATGGCGATGGTCGCCACCAGCGTCACGGGATCGTCGAACGCATGCTCGTAGCCAAACCAGCGCTCACGCGTCTCCGGGCGCAACATCCGCTGCTCCGACAATGAGATTCAAGGCGCCAGCAAAGAATGGCTTGCCATCACGCTGGCTGTAGCGGATGATATGGCTTTGTGGAGGGCCGCCAACGTGCTGAGCCTGACGCAGCGTCGATTCGCGGGAGATGCCGGCTGCACGCGCCGGGAATGGCTGCGCATCGGCACGCTGGGGCTGACCGGCCTCGGCTTGAGCGATGTGCTGGCGATGCGCGCGACGGCAGCCGACCAGCGAACGGTCACGGACACGTCTGTGGTCTTGCTCTTTCTGACCGGCGGGGCCAGTCACATCGAGACGTTTGACCCGAAGATGGCCGCCCCGGCCGAGTATCGCAGTGTCACGGGTGCGACAACCAGCCGGCTGCCCGGCGTGGCCTTTGGCGGGACCTTTCCACGGCTGGCTGCCTGTGCCGACAGAATGGCCGTCGTTCGTTCCTTCAGTCACAACATCAGCGATCACACACGGGCGGTCGAGCATGTCATTCGCGGCGGCAACCGCGCCGAGGCGGGCATGGGCGCCGTTGTGGCCCGCCTGCGCGGCACGACCGCCGGCAGCATGCCCGGCCACGTCCATGTCAACGCCCGCGAGATCGATCCGCAGTTCGACAAGGAGCGGATGCGCTTGCTGGCGGCCGACGGCCCAGGCCATCTCGGCGGCATGTACACGCCTTTCCAGCCCGGCGGCAGCGGCAACGCCAATCGTGACATGCGACTCAACATCAACCGTGACCGGCTGCTCGATCGCCGCGCCCTGCAAGTCGCCTTCGATCGACTGGAGCGACAGATTGACGCCAGCGGGGCGATGGCCTCGCTCGACGCCTTCGAGCGGCAAGCTTATGAGCTGATTCTGGGCAGGGCGCGGACGGCGTTCGATCTGTCGCGCGAGGACCGCCGCCTCGTCGATCGCTATGACACGAGCCGATTCCACCCGGGAATCCGTCGCCACGGTCCATCGTCGCTGGGGCAGCAATTCCTGCTGGCCCGCCGGCTGTGCGAGGCCGGTTGCGGCTTCGTGACCATTCACAACGCCGGCTGGGACATGCACGGCGGCGACACGCAGTACGCGATCGCGCGCGGCATGAACGAACTGGGCACGCCCGTCGATCATGCCGTGTCCGCGTTCCTCGAGGACGTGGAGCAGCGCGGTCTGAGCGACAAGATCCTGCTGGTGATCACCAGTGAGTTTGGCCGATCGCCGCGCATCAACCGCAGCGCCGGCCGTGACCACTGGCCGCAGCTATCGACCCTGGCACTGGCGGGCGGCGGGCTCAAGATGGGCCAGGTTGTGGGCCGTTCCAGCGCCCGCGCCGAACAACCCGTGTCGCGCCCGATAGCGCCGGAGAATCTCTTGGCCACCGTGCTGCATGCGCTCTTTCACGTCCCCTCGCTGCGCCTGCAGCGCGGCTTGCCGCAGCCCATCGCATCGGCCATCGATCATGCGCCGATCAACGAGCTTGTGTGAAAACACTGAAGGCAATGCTGTCAGATTCATTGCGTTTTCACCCCCCTCTGAGTACCCCGGCAACGAATCGCTGCGGAGGTGCGATATCGTAACTGACGTTCGTGAAGGAGTTTGCGACCTGACATCATCGGGCGGATTCGTTGCCGGGGGTGGCGAAGCGTGTACGAGCAAGGTTGCCGGCCAGCGCCAGCGTGTGGCCGGCAACGCTGAACTCTGGTAGCTTCTCAATGCGTCCGGGCGCAGCGGGCCTCGCAGTGTGTGCGTGTGTGCAAAACTCGCAGGCGCCATGCAATCCACAGTTGTTTGACCCCGCATGGACAGTTACCAACCAGCCTGGCGACGGCCGATCGGCGCGATCTTCCGGGCCACGGCGCGCATGCCGGTGCGCTGGTGCGTCGCGCTCGGTATCCATCCCAACTGGGTCTCGTACAGTTCCGTGGCCGCTTCGGCCGGGGCGGCGCTTTGCTTCTGGAGGGCAGGGGCCGAACCGTGGCTGCTCATCCCGGCCGTCATCCTCTGTTACGTTCGCCTGTGGTTCAACATGCTCGACGGCATGGTGGCGCTCGCCTCCGGCAAGGCCAGTCCGACCGGCGAGATCGTCAACGAATTGCCGGATCGCATCTCCGACGTGGTCATCTTCGTCGGCGTCGCGCACAGCGGCCTGTGCCATGTCCTCTCCGGCTACTGGGTCGCCATCTTCGCGCTCTTCGTTGCCTATGTCGGCACGCTCGGCCAGGCGGTCGGCGTGCAACGCGAGTTCAGCGGCATCATGAGCAAGCCCTGGCGCATGGTGACGCTGCATGCCGGCGCCTGGATCACGCTTGCGCTGCTCTGGTGGAATGACGGGCAGATTGAATACGGCGGCCTGACCGTGCTCGACTGGACGAGCATCGCCATCATCGCCGGCTGCGTGCAAACCGTTTGCGTGCGGCTGACGCGGATCGTGCGAGCGCTGCGGGAGCAGGAAGGAGATCACCATGCATCTCGATAACGTGACCTTTACCGGGAGCCGAATTGACGACGAAGAGTTGCTCGTGCGCCTGCCGAGCAATCTTGCTGGGCTGCTTCGACAGGTTAATGGGTTTATTCAGTTTCATGGCGGCTTGCACGTGCGCGGCGCCTGCCGGGAACCGACCTGGCACTCGCTTCGGGATGCTTGGGACGGAAAGTTCGCATTTCATCGGCTGTACTCGGCAGTGCGGTCCGATGACATTCCGTTTGCCGAAGACTGCATGGGCGATCAGTTCTTGCTGAGAGACAGGCGAATTTGCACGCTTTGCGCAGAGACGGGCGAGATCGAGTCGCTGGGCCTTGGGCTTCGCGAATTCTTCGACGCCGTAGCCGAAGATCCGGTGGAATTCCTGTCAATGCACCCCCTGCTCCAGTATCAGCAGGACGGCGGCAACCTCCAACCAGGTCAACTACTGTCTGGATTCCCACCTTTCTGCATCAAGGAATCAGAAAATGGTGTCGCGCTGCGGGCAGTGGACGCCGAAGACCGTCGCCGCTTTCTGGCCAGCTTGGCGAATAAGCTCCGCGACGTGCCCGACGGGGAAAAGGTTGATTTCCGAATTGTGGACTGACTCGGATCGTGCGCGTCTGGCTCGGCGCGGCTTGCTTGCATGCATTACTCGAATGGCGCGGACTCGTCGCTGAAACCGTGACGATGCACCACGTCGATCAAATCGGAATCCCAGGACGTGATCGTCCCGTGCAGCCGGCTTTCCCAGGAGACCAGGGAATCGTGCAGCCGTTTGCGGTTCTTGGCAGCAGCGGGCGCAAACGGGATCGGCACGGCATCGAAGCGGCGCTCGCGCTTTTGCAAGCGGTGGATCGTGTCGGTGAAAAGATTCGGATAGATCGTCAAGTCGATGCTTGCCGTGTCCGTATTCAGGCGATCCATGACCAAGTACCCGGCATGCGGGATTCTCGACGAACCCAGCCGCCGCTCGGCGTCGATCCAGTACAGGCAAAGATCCAGTGTCGCGGCCAAGCCGTTGCAGCCGACATCGCCCCGACCGGCGGATTCAAGCCGGGGTAAGGCGTGAGACTCTGGTGCATCACAGGCGACGCGTCGTCCATCGCTGTAAACGATCTCTAGCCCTGAGACGCTGGCCCAGGGAAAACACTCGAGCGTTTGCGAGAGAAGAGGTTTCACCCAGTCTGTGGAATGCCATGTTTCCCCGGAAATATCCATGGTCCACTGGCCGGCGCGATAGCGCCTTTCGATGGCCAGCACATTGTCCCGGAGAAAACCCGGAACCTCGACGGTTTCTGCAATCGTTTCGGTCATGTTCGCCTCAGGGCGGGCTGAAGGCAATCACACCATCCGAACAGATGACTGCGATGGTGCGGACAAAACCACCAGGCATCGGGCTGAGCGGCGGCATCACCGCCACCGCCGACCAGCGTCTGGCAACCGCTAGAGTCGTCGTTGCCGTGGCAAGAACGTAGACATCGACATCCACGAATCCCGTGGCCTTGGCCTGGGCATAGGCCTCATTGGCTCGCTCGACAACCTGGCGAGGCTGATTGTGCGGCTTGGCCCCGGTCACATTCTTCAGTGACACCGCCCGGTCTTCGGCTTGATAAACGCCGTCAATGCCTGGCTGATTCTTCGTCGGCGCCAGGACGATTGCTCGACCAAACCGAGCTTGAATGGCGTCCCCGACCTCTACTTCCTTGCGTGGCGAACTTGTGCCTCTGATCCGAAACACCTGTCCGGTCGCGGAGCCGGGAGAAACCTCCTGGTCCGAGAAGTCGTAGCCTTGATCGCCGAATAACTCCTTGGTTGGCGAGGACACATTACGACCAGTATCTCGCAACAGGACAAAAACACCAATGAAGGGATTATAGCCGTGACGCGCTCCCGCGCGAAGAGCTCTCGACGGCGCATCGTTTGCCCGCATCAGACCGTGGCCCGCTTGACACAACGCCCGCGCTTAGCGGACAATCCCCATGTCGGACACGCTTTATTTGGAGACACGGAGTCGGCCTCATGATCGCAACGTCCCTCCAGGCCACCGAGCACACGGTCACGCTTCGCGACGGCACGTCGCTCTTCTATCGCGCCTGGTTGCCGGCGACGCCCACGGACAGGGCGTTGCTGCTGTTTCATCGCGGGCATGAGCATTCCGGGCGCTGGCAGGAAACCGTCGAGGCGCTCGGCCTGGAGGATGTCGCGGTCTTCGCCTGGGATGCGCGCGGACATGGGCGGTCGCCGGGGGAGCGCGGCGCGGCGCCGGACCTGAGGGTGGTCGTCAAGGACGCGGATGAGTTCGCCCGGCATGTTGCTCGCCACCACGACATTCCCGTCGAGAACATGGTGGTGCTCGCGCACAGCGTCGGCGGCGTGATCGCCACGGCCTGGGTGCACGACTATGCTCCGCCGATTCGGGGACTCATCCTGGCCACGCCGGCGTTTCGTGTGAAGCTCTATGTGCCGTTCGCCGTGCCGCTCTTGCGGCTGCGTGAGAGGCTTCTTGGCCCAGGCTTCGTCAAGAGCTACGTCAAGGCGACGATGCTGACGCACGACCGCGCACAGGCCGAAGCATACCGGGCCGATCCGCTCATCTTCCCGCAGATCTCCGTGCGCATGCTGCTCGATCTGCATGACACATCCACGCGGTTGCTGGCCGACGCCGGGGCGATCACAGTGCCAACGATGCTGCTCGTCGCCGGATCGGACTGGGTCGTGAAGGCATCGGCGCAGCGACGTTTTCTTGCGGACATTTCATCTCCGGTCAAGCGCATCGAGACGCTGCCCGGCTTCCATCATGCCATTTTTCACGAGAAGGATCGCCACCTGGTTGTCGACAAGGTTCGCGAGTTTGTCCGCGAGCTATTCGACCGGCCGCCGTCGGCGACCTCTCTGCTCGCCGCCGACAAGCACGGCTACACGAAGGCGGAATATGCCCGCCTGTGCCGGCGCGGCGGTCTGCGCTACGCACCGGTACGCTGGCTGATGAAGACAATCGGCCGGATCAGCGGCGGCGTGTCGCTCGGCTGGCGGAGTGGCTTCGATTCCGGCGTGATGCTCGACTATGTCTATGAAAACCGTCCGCAAGGCTTCACGCCGCTGGGTCGCATGGTGGACCGGTCTTACCTCGACAGCATCGGCTGGCGCGGCATCCGCGTTCGCAGGACCAACCTCGAACAGCTCTTGCAGCAGGCCATCGAGGAGATCGCGGCCGCTGGGCGTCCCGTCCGGCTGCTGGACATCGCCTGCGGCGGCGGCCGGTATCTACTCGACACGATCCATCGCCTCAAGCACATCCCGATCACCGCCGTGCTCCGCGACTACAAGCAGGAGAACCTCGACGCTGCGAAGCGCCGGGCCGACGAGCTTGGCTTGACGAATGTCCGCTTCGTCCAGGGAGACGCATTCGATCGCGCAGCGCTCGCGGCCATCGAGCCGAGGCCGACCATCGCCATCGTCTCTGGACTCTATGAGTTGTTCCCGGAGAATGAGCCGGTCCTGCGTTCCCTGCACGGCCTGGCCGATGCGCTCGAACCTGATTGCCGGCTCATCTACACCAACCAGCCCTGGCATCCGCAGGTCGAGTTCATTGCGCGTACGCTGACCAATCGCGAGGGCCGGCCGTGGATCATGCGCCGCCGCAACCAGACGGAGATGGATGAGCTGGCCAGGACGGCCGGCTTCGACAAGCTGTCGCAGGAGATCGATCCATGGGGGATCTTCACGGTATCGCTGGCGAGACGGCGCTGACAATGACTCGCAAGGCTGTCGCCTCGGCCGGGCTGTCGCTGTTTTTCTTGCTCGTCTATGGCGGCGCCAACTGGATCACGACGCTGCGCCCCGACGTCGGCACCTGGTACTTCGACTGGGAGCTGGAAATCCCACTCGTGCCGGTCATGATCGTGCCGTACATGTCGATCGACCTGTTCTTTGTCCTTGCCCCGTTCCTGTGCAGTTCTCGCCGCGAGCTGGCGACGCTGGCCAGGCGAATCGTCTTCTCGATACTGGTGGCGGGAACATTCTTTCTCATCATGCCGCTGACCCTGGGGTTCCGGCGCGAGCCGGTGCCGGGCATCTTCGGCCCGATCTTCGAATGGTTTCGCGGCATGGATGCGCCGCACAACCTCTTTCCATCGCTGCACATCGCGCTGCGGACCTTGCTGGCGGAAATCTATGCCCGGCACACGCGCGGACTCCTGCGTGTGATCATTCTCGCGTGGTTCAGCCTGATCGGCTTCTCGACGGTTCTGACGCATCAACATCACCTGGTGGACATTGCGGGTGGCTTCTTGCTGGCCGGCTTCGCGTTCTACTTCTGCCGCGAATCCAGCGTCTGGCTGCCGGTCGTGCCGAACATTCGGGTCGGCATTCTGTATGGCATGGGGGCGGTGCTGGTGCTGACCGCCGCGCCTCTGGTCTGGCCGTTGGGCGCCTTCTTCTTGTGGCCGGCGACGGTGCTCGCTATCGTGGCCGCGGCGTACTTCGGCCTGGGGCCGGGCATTTTCCGCAAGAGCGCTGGCCGGCTGCCTTGGAGCACGCGCTTCGTGTTCGCGCCGCTGCTCTTCGGGCAGCATCTCTCGCTTCTCTACTATCGCCGGCAATGTCGGGCCTGGGATGAAGTGACGCACAACGTGCTCGTCGGCCGACGGCTGAATGACTCGGAGGCGGCCGACCTGGTCCGCCGGGGTGTCACGGCGGTGCTGGACCTCACGGCCGAGTTCTCCGAAGCGACGCCGTTCCTGGCGCTGCGTTATCGCAATCTCGCCATCCTTGATCTCACCGCGCCGACGACCGCGCAGCAGCAAGAAGCCGCTCTTTTCATCGCCGAGGAGTGTGTCAACGGGAAGGTGTACGTGCACTGCAAGGTCGGCTACTCGCGCAGCGCCGCCGTGGTCGGAGCCTATCTTCTCGCCAGTGGACAGGCCGCCGGCGCGGAGGAAGCCGTGGCGATGTTGCGGCGCGCACGACCGGCCATCATCGTGCGCCGTGAGGCGCTGGCGGCTCTGCGAAAAGGCGAAACATGAAGCCCTATCTTCCTAGCAACTCTACCGCCGGCGGGCACGTCAGATGCCGTTGCCAGCTGTTGTCGTCGCGCTTCGGGTAGTCGGCGCGGAAGTGAGTGCCGCGCGATTCCTCGCGCTGCTGCGCGGACCAGATCATCAGACGGGCGATGGTGAGGAGATTTTGCAGCTCCCAGCCGGAGCGGTCGTCGAACTCGCGGTCGAGTACGTAACGGCACCAGAAGGCGACGTCGCGCTCGGCCTCGGCCAGTTCGGCGCGGATGCGGACGACGCCCATGTGCCGGAACATCGAGCTGCGCAGCGAGTTGGTGATGTCGGCCACATCGAGGCTGCCACTGGTTTCCGGCTCGAACCGACTTGCGATCGACCGGACCGCCAGGGCATCGGGCATGTGTGCTGCCGCTTCGGCCGCGCCCGTGCCGCAGGCTGCCCCGAATACCAGGCCTTCGAGCAAGCTGTTGGACGCGAGTCGATTGGCGCCATGCAGTCCGCTAGACGTGACCTCCCCCGCAGCCCAGAGGCCAGGCACGGTCGTGTGGCCCTCGGCGTCCACGGTGACGCCGCCGACCATGTAGTGGGCGCCAGGCCGGATCGGGATCAGGTCGTCGGCAATGTCGAGGCCGAAATCGCGGCAGACCTTGGCAATGCCGGGAAAGCGCCGGCGGACCTTGTCGGCATCCAGATGCCGCAGATCGAGATACACGCATGGGTGGTGCGTCCGCTCCATGCAGCGGACGATGGCCTGGGCGACGACATCGCGCGGCGCCAACTCGGCGCGCGGGTCCTCGGCCAGCATGAAGCGTTGCTGGTTCTTGTCGCGCAAGAAAGCGCCCTCGCCGCGTACCGCTTCGCTGATGAGAAAACGGCTCGACCCGGCCACGTACAGCACCGTCGGATGAAACTGCATGAACTCCATGTCGCGGAGCTGGGCGCCGGCACGATAGGCCGCCGCCATGCCGTCGCCGGTAGCCACTGGCGGGTTTGTCGTCTCGCGATAGACCATGCCGCAGCCGCCGCTGGCAAGGATCGTTTGCTTAGCCCAGATGAGCATCCGGCCGACGCCCGGCCGTTGCACGATCGCGCCCACGCAGGTCTCGTTTTCCGTGAGCAGGTCGATGGTGAAGGTCCTGTCCCAGATGTTGATGTTCGGCTGCTTGAGCGCGCGGGCGATGATGGCACGCATCACCTCATGGCCGGTGGCGTCGCCCAGCGCGTGTACGATGCGACGATGGCTGTGACCACCCTCGCGCGTCAGCGCCAGCCGGCCTGCTTCCTCGTCGAAGTTCGTTCCCCAGCGGATGAGGTCGGCGATCTGCTCGGGGGCCTCGCGGACGACCATCTCGACGATGTCCGGATGACACAGCCCTCCTCCGGCCGTGAGCGTATCCTCGATGTGGTTCTCGAAGCGGTCCTCCGGGGCGAGCACGCCGGCGATGCCGCCCTGGGCGTAGCTGCTGTTGCTCTGCTGCACGCTGTCCTTGGTGACGACGAGCACGTCAAGCGCTCTCTCGCCGCGTGCCTCTTTCCCAGGGTTCGAGGAGATCTGGAGGGCCGCTCGCAAGCCGGCGATGCCGCCGCCGATCACCAGGATCTCGGTGAAATAATGCGGAACCTGCCGAGGTTGAAAACGCACCAGATAACGATGGCCGGCGGGCATGTCATTACTTCTTGTCGGGCAGGGCAGGGGAGGGCGTCCCGCGCGTGAACTCGCGATGGGCCTGACGGAACTCCGGCGGCGGCAGGAAATGGCTGCCTTGCAGGGCTTCGAGCGGGTCGTTCTTGCCGTTGCCGACCTGGAAGGGGCCGCTGCTCTTGAGCTTGCTGTTGCCGCCGCGGGTCTTGTCGAACTTGGCCTGGGCGCGGGATTTTTGCAGCGCTTGCTCGTAGGCTTGCACGTCTTTTTTGAACTTCTGCCAGTCGGCATCGGAGATGCCGGCCTGCTTGCGCTCGGCGGCACTGGTCTTCTTGATCAGCTCCTTCATGTCTTCGAGCGTGAGGTTGCCGCCGCGTTTGCCGGCTTCCTGGTCGGGGGCCTGCGGCTTGTGATCGCCGGCGAGGCCGTGCTGGCCGCCGCCGAAGTCGCCGGCCTTCTCGCCCCCCTTGGTCTCGCCCCCCTTGGTCTCGCTCTGCGCGGTGTCTTGCTTTCCGGACTCGCCTTTGCCGGTGGCCGGCTTCTGCGATGGGAAGTCGCCTTTCACCTTCGGTCCCTTGATTTCCTGACCGCCTTTTTCGCCCTCGCCCTTGGGGATGGCCTGGGCCTGGTGTTCCTCGCCCGGGCCGTTGCCCTTCTTGGCACGGGCCGGATTGCGGTTGGCTTGCTGGAGAGCATCGTCAGCAGCGTCGCGCACCTTCGGGTCGCGGGCGTTCCGGCGAATCTTGGAAAGATCCCGCTCGGCCTTCTCCTGCGCGGCCGGGTCCTTCTGCTTGTTGAGATCGTCGGCCGCGCTTTTCACATCATCGAGGCTTGGCTCGCGGTCGCCGGCCTTCTCGGCGCCGGGATCGCCCTTGGCCTGGGCAGAGCGCCTGGCATCGTCGGGATTCGACTGCTTGGCCTGCGATTTGTCGCCGCTGCCCTTGCCGGAATCGTTGCCCGCCTTGGCGGCCGCGGATTTGTCGCCGCCGGATTTGGGGCTGTCCTTGGCCGTGCTCGGCGGTTCCTTCTTATCTTCGCTCTTGGCGGCCCCGTGTGAACCGCTCTTGCCGGCCTCGTCCTTGCCCTTGTCCTTGGCGCTGGCCTGTTGCTCCCCCTTGCCGTTGTCCTGGTCCTTGGCCTGGGCTTGATCAGTGCCGCCCTTCTTGGGTTCGGACTTGTCCTGAGCGGATTTCTGACCGCCTGAGCCGGACTTGTCGTCCTTGGCCTGAGAGTCGGGCTGCTCCTTGCCGGCCTGCTTTTCCTTCCCCTTTGCCTGCGGGTCGTTCTTCTGTTTCGGATCCTCCTGCTTGGCCTGGCCGGGGCTATCTGCTTTCAAACCTTTGTCCTTGCCTTGCTCCTTGGCCGTACCGCTGGATTTTTCCGGTGACTGCTTGGCGGCACTCTTGTCCTCCCCCTTGTCGGTTTTCGGATTGGAATCCTGCTTGTCGGCAGTGCCCTTGGGGCCCGCGTCGGACTTGTCGCCTGGGCCCTTGGCCTGGGCCTCGCCGTTCTTGTCCTTGGGACCTTTCGGATCATCCTTGCGGCCGTCGTCGCGAGCCTGACCGGGCTTCTGCTCGTCGCCCTGCTTGCCGGCGTCCTTCTGCGCGCCGGGCTTGTCCTGGTCCTTGTCGCCCTTGTTCTCCTTGGCAACGGCTTCGTTGTTCTCGCCCTTCTTGGTGTCACTCTGCGGACCGTCCGTGCCCTTGGCTTCACCCTTGTCGTTCTTTGATTCTTGCTTGTCGTGTTGCTTGGGGTCGTTCTTGTTGAGCTGATCCTTCAGCTTCTGGGCCTGGTTGTCGAGCTCGTCGCGCTTCTTCTCCTGTGCCTTCTGCTCGGGCGTCTTCTGATTGTTGGCCTGCTGCTCCTCCTCCCTGGCAGCCTTGTTTCTGCGCTCGAGGTCCTGGTCCTGATTCTTCTGATGCTCCCTGGCGCCCTGCTCGGCTTTCTGCTGATCCTGCTTGGTCTTCTTCGCGTCCTTCTCCGGTTCGTCGATGAGGATCTTGTGCGCGACGCTCTTGCCGAGATTGCCGCTGACGCTGGGGTAATCCGAGTTATCGACGGCCTCCAGCCAGAACTCGAGTGTCATGCCTCTCTTCAAGGCAAACGGCTGTTCCTTGGCGGGCTTGATCCTATCTGAATTCGTCAATGACGATACGTCCCATAAGCGCACGGTCTTATCAGCGCTTGCCGAGGCAAGCGTATTACCATCTGAGCTGAAGACCACACATGTGACATCTGCTTCATGTCCTTTGAGAACGGCCTTGATCGTTTGTGTGTCTAGATCCCAGAGGCGCACCGTCCTGTCATGACTGCCCGAAGCAAGCGTCTTGCCATGAATTGCTACTGACGATACCCATTTCTCATGTCCCCTGAGAATGGCTTTCACCTTACCGGCCGCGGGATCCCATAGATTGATTTTCCCTTCATCATCTCCCGAAGCCAAGGTCATGCCATCCGCGCTGAACGCAACGCAAAGTTGGGGGTTCTTGTCCGTCAGCTTACCTCGTTGCTTGCCGGACGGTATGTCCCAAAGAGTGATTCCAGGGGGAAGATTGAAGCCCAATCCGGCCAGCGTTTTGCCATCGGGCGCGAAGCGCACACCTACCACGGGACCGATTCGCTTACCTTGCAAGTCGGCCTGAATTCTTGCTGAGTCCAAATCCCACAGTTTGATTTGATCCATTATGGCGATCATTTCAATCAAACCGCCCGCAGCCAGCATCTTGCTGTCGGGACTGAACGCCAGACTCGTGACCTTGTCGTCCTTGAGCGTGCCCTTCTGCTTGAGATTATCCACATCCCAAAGCCTAATCGCCTTGCCGTTCGACGTGGCAATCGTCTTCCCATTAGGGCTCAGGGCCATCATCCAAGTATCGCCCGGCTTCTCGTCAAAGACGGTAGCGGCCTTGCCGGAGCCCAGGTCCCATAGCTTGAGCTGCGAACCTTGCGGTTGCTTCGATTGATCGTGACTCAAGGTAATTAGCTTGCCATCTGGGCTGAAAATGATGGCTGGGATCGGATCCGGGAAATCTCTCAACACCGCCCGAAGTGGCACCGTGACCTTTGCATCCAAAGAGACGAAGTCCTTGTATTCCAGGAAATCCGGGTACTTGCCGTTCGCAAGCTGGAAGGACTTGCCGGGTCGATACGGCTTCGGTTCGAGAACGTGAATTGCGCCCTGGTCATGAGCCCTTAGTCGAAGGACCATGCTCTTGATGCCGAAGTCGTCGCGTGCGGACCCTTCCAGCGGGACCGTGCCGTTGGCCGGATACACGTCCTTCTCCGGCTTCTTCAGTTCGACCAGCGGCGACAGATCGGGAATGATCTCGATCTTGTGAGCCGAGCGATCGATGTTGCGCTCGCCCTGCTTCGAGACGAACAGCACGTGGAAAAAGCCGTTGCGGTCGAGCAACAGCTTGGGAAAGCGCATCGCCAGTGGATCATCGGGCAACACTTCGCCTGGCAGGTCCACGTATTCCTTCTTGCCTTCCGTCCATTGCACGCGCAGCTTGCCCTCGCGGATCGGGCAGTTGGCGTGGATGACCAGGCGCACCTCGGTGCCGCGCGGCGCCTTCAGGCCGGCGAACAGACCAGGCGAATACCGATGCGAGCGTTCGTGGATGCGTAGATACGGGCGATAGCGGTAGGCGGGCACGAACGCGCGGACCTGCGGGGTCGGCACAACATTGATCCGAAATTCCGACGTCTCGGCGTCGTTGGCCGTGATCTTGTACCAGAGCCCGCCGTTGAGAAGCTGATCGGCCGGCAGCGTCACGGCATAGTTGCCGTCCCGGTCCTGCTCGAGGGGCATGCCCGCGAAGTCGTCAGCCTGGTTGTAGCGGAAGTGCAAGCGTGGCGCGCACTCGTTGTTGATGGCGGGCACGCGGCCATCAATCGCAGCGCGAATCGTCAGTGGCCGGCTGGGCGGCACCGTGGCGTTGCCGCCTTCCGGCTCGACTATTGAGATCGAGGTCCGGGTGGCGATGCCGACTTCCTGAAACGGCGCGAAGGCCCGCCCCATCAGCGACATGAATTGCCGCGGACTGGCTGCGAACAGGATCACGACGCCAAGCACCAGTCCCGCGAGGACGCCCGCCAGAATCCAGGTCGGGCCGACGTTGACTGCCTGCTCCGGGTCCGCCTTGCGCAGGTCGCGCGCCGCGCGGTTCCCCAGCGCGCTCAAGATGACGGGTGGCAGCTTCTCGTCGCGCAGATCCAGCCAGTTGACGACGCTGTTTTTGGCGTCCGGCAGCGTCTCCTCCAGCATGCGGGCTGCGTAGTAGGGATTGATCCGACGATAGAGTGACAGCAGCACCGAGCCCGCGAGAAACAGCGCTGCCAGGCAATAGACGATGAAGCCGGTGAGACGAACCCACGTGGGCAGTTCCAGAAGGCGATCCAGCCCGGCGGCAAAGAGGGCATACGCAAACGTGACCACGAAGAACCACAGGATGGCCCGCCCGGCGTCCAGCGAACGGATACGTCCGCGCATGCGCGCGAGCTGATCTTCCACGAAGACTTCATGCTTGGCAATCGGCTTCGTCTGCACGGTGGACATGACGGCGCCTCCAGCGACAACTTCCCACAAATGACATTATAGTCCCTGACGAGAGAGGCTGGCGACGGGAATTGTAACGGTGGGCCGGTGAACACCGCCAATCGTCGGTGCCCATCGCTGGTTTAGACCTCGAGCATCTGCTGCACCTGCGTTGTCACGCTGGCAAGTAGCATTTCCAGCGAACCTGCCGCCAGCACCGCGATTGATTCTTGGTAGATGCCCTTGCCGTAGGCTTCCGCCGTCGGCAAGTAGGTACAGCGCGAGCCGTTCAGAAGGGTGCAGAAAACGATGGGCACGCCTGGGAAACGGTTCCGCAGCTCGCGCTGGAAGACGTTATACAGTTCGCCTTCTAGGGCCAGCCAGATCGCCTGGCCAGTTTGCCACATGACGACCGGCAGCGGAAACGTCGGTCCGGGCGGCAGGACTTCCAGGCGAGTGAGCCAGCGCGTCATGCGCTCGGCCATTGCGCGGCAATCGGCAGCGCGGGCGGCATCGCCGGCGGCACGCGCGGCCCGTTCCTGGGCGCTCCAGTCCTCCAGCTCCTGGCGAGTTTTCTCCAGAGTGCGAATGTCGCCGCGATAAGGGAGATCGACCGTGAAGCGGCGAACGTGCCAGCGCTCCAGCCTGGCGAGATCTTCGGCGCGCAGCGGCCGATGTTCCCAGGTGCCGATCGTCGCACCGGAGATTGTCGGGCCCTTGTACGCGAAACGCGTCAATGGCGGAGGGAGTGCTTCGAGGGCGGCGAGAACGCTGTGGCCAAGCTGCCGGCCATTGCGGTCGGCGACGGCGGTGTCACCGACGAAGCCCTCGCGCGGGCCGATGTCGCCGGAGGCCCCTTGCAGGAACACGCAGGGCGCTCCCGTCGATCCTTCGACCAGCTCGCGCATGGCGCCGGGAAAGTCCGGGCTGATGAGCGTGTTGTCCCAGGCCAGTGTCGTCGGATGGCAAGCGTAGTTGACGATGCAGGCGAGGAGGCGTCCGTCGCTGGCCGAGATCCGGGCGATGACGATGGTGTCATCTGTCGGGCCGTCTGGATTGAAACCGCAAACGATCTGCTTGCTTGCGAGGTCGGGAAAATCGCGATGGGCGGCGAGAGGGCAGCGGCCGGCGCCAAACGTGATGATCGCGGGCTGCGCCTGCTGCCGGGCAGCTTGAACCACGCGGGCAATGCTAACGGCCAGTCCTTCCAGGTATTCGGCAATCAGCTCGCCGCCCGGGAGGTGTGACCGTTTCCGGTCCATGAGGCCGGCGGCGTGCGTGTGCGAGAAATTGACGGCGAGCGACTCACGGGAGACCGACGCTTGTTGACAGACCGTTGTCAGCAGTGCGTTCATCTCCGGAGCCCAGAGCAGGCAATGATCGACGGCGACCAGGACTTGCTCGGCGGTCGCCTGCGGCACCTCATTGAACGGGTGGGCGGGATCGCGAAATACCACGGCCGTCGCTGTCAAGGGACGATGCACGCCGGTGGCGCGGTCGTGGGCAGCGGCGCCCCACATGCGGTGGTAAATGCCGGGCGGCGGCGTGATATCGCAACGCGCCACGCCGACGTTGCAACGTGCCTGCGGTGTCTCGACGGTCGTCATGTTCACGCACCACTTGCGGTTTCGCGCGCCGTCGCGCTGGCCGTGAGCGGCTCCTTTTCGATGAAGAGCAATCCCCACAAGATCGCGGCGCAGCCGTACAGCGCCGCCAGGAAGATCAATACCACGTCCCAGCGCAGCCTGGCAACAACCAGAGGCAGCAGGAAGGCGCCTGCGTTGCCGCACAGGTTCATGATGCTGAACACTGTGGCGACGCGATTGCCGGCCATGTCAATCGTCGTGGTGTAACCGGCTGGTCCGGACATGCCGGCGAAAAAGCCGCTGGCGATGATGCACACGACCGCCAGCTTCAGGTCCGGCATGATCTGCGCCAGCAGCAGAAAGCCGCCGGCCGCGAGGACGGCGAACAGCCCCACGCCGCGGCGGCTCAGCCGCCGGCTGCCGCTGCGCCGCCAGATGCGATCGATGATCACGCCACCGCTGGTGCTGCCCGCCACCACCCCCAGCAGTGGCAGGCTGGTGAGCAAGCCCGATTCCGCCACGCTCACGTCGCGCGCTTCTTGCAGATAGCTGGGAAACCACGTCACATAAAAGATATAGCACGCAGCCCGAAAGAACTGTTGGCCGCAGATGAGATAGATCCCTGGCTGTGCCAGAAGTTCGCGCCAGAATGTCTCGTCGCCGCCGCCGCGCAGCCGCCGTTCGGTATTGCCGCTTTCAATGTAGCGGATCTCGGCGGCGTTCACCCAGGAGTGTGCGCCCGGGCGGTCCCGGAACCAAAGATAGAAGCCGATGGCGAACAGTATGCCGGGCGCCGCCAGGATGAGGAAGCACTGTGGCCAGGCGACTATGTGGAGAAGCCCGGCCGCGACGAGGCTCGCCGTCGCCGCTCCGACCGACATGAAGGCGCCCAGCAAGCCGCTGGGCAACGCCCGCTCCGCTTCCGGAAACCAGCGTGTGAAGGAGTTGATGGCGCAAGGGAAGATGCCGGCCTGGGCCACGCCGTTGAGAATCCAGAGTGTGAACAGCCATTCGAAACTCCGCGTCAATCCCATCATGCCGGTAGCCAGCGACCAGACGATCGCGAACAGCGTCAAGGCCGACCGCGTGCCCAGCCGATCACCGAGCCAGCCTCCCGGGATCTGAAAAAGCGTGTAGCCGAGAAAGAATGAACTCATGATCCAGCCCATCTGTGTATCGCTGAGAGCGAGATCGGCTTGCATGGACGCTGCCGGCACGGAGATGCAGCTACGATGGATGTACGCCATCGTCGCCGCCAGACACAGGACTGCGAGCACGAGGTAGCGGACTCGCGTCGGCATGACGGAAGACGCTGACTGGTATTCGTCAGTTGACAAGGGTGTCCCTTCGAGCGCTGCTTCGAGGCGACACGCTGCCAGCGTGTCGCCCGGTAACGGCGATTTTCTGCTTTCGTTCGCCCATGACTCGGAGTATCCTAACTCAACGTACGCCTTGCGATTGATCGTGGCGACGGCATCAGGAGACTACCATGAGTTACCCGCGCATCATTCTGGTCTGGAGTCTGCTGGCGCTCATGAGCGCCGGCTACCTGGCGGTTCCCGCCGGTGGGCAGGAGTTGGAACCCGTCACGGTGGAGGGGCAGCCGCTTGCCAGCAACGCCACGCGCGTCGTGCAGGCGTTGAGCCTGCTGGGCGCGCCGTTGCCGCCTGACAAGGTCGCCGCCTTGAACAAGGCCATCAAGGCCGAGGACGCCAAGAAGATTCAGCAAATCCTCGATCCGCATGTTTTGGTGGTCGTGACGCTCAACCCGGAGGCGCGGGTGAAGGCCAAGCGCGGGCCGGCCGAGGCCTTTCTCCAGCAGGGCGGTGCCACGCCGGTACTGCTAAAGGTCGTCAACGACAGCACCGTCGCCAAGGCGCTGCGCGTCAAGAGTCCGCAGGTGAAGCCGCTCTTCTCCGGCGGGGCCGCGGGCCGATTCTTGCCGCACGATGTCGAGATCTTCAGCAAGCAACCCATGACCGAGAAGCTCAGCGGGCTCGCGGTCGAGTACGCCATCGCTCTCATCTACAGCCCGGAAGCCGGCAAGCGCGAATACGTGCTGAGCTTTGACGTTGGCCAGGGCACCCAAGACCTGGGCTTCCGCGGCGAGGTGCCGGTGACGTTCAATGTCCGCCCGGCCATCCCGGTCACGCTGCGCATCAAGGACCACGACGGCAAGGCCACCACCGGGCGCTTCACCTTCAAGGACAAGCTTGGCAACGTCTATCCGCCGCAACCCAAGCGCCTCGCGCCGGACTTCTTCTTCCAGGAACAGGTCTATCGCCACGATGGCGGCATTGTCGAGCTGCCGCCTGGTGAATTGACGATGACCTACAGCCGCGGGCCCGAATACGTGCAGAAGACTCGCAAGATCGTTGTCCCGAAGAAGGGCCCGCTCACGCTCGATGTTGAACTCGAACGCTGGGTGAACCCGATGGACTACGGCTTCTACAGCGGCGATCATCACATCCACGCCGCCGGCTGCGCGCACTACACCAACCCGACCGAGGGCGTGTTCGCCAGGGACATGTTCCTGCACGTGAAGGGAGAGGCGCTCAATGTCGGCTGCAACCTCACCTGGGGCCCGTGCTACGATTTCCAGCGGCAGTTCTTCGAAGGCAAGCCGCACAAGATCAGCGAGCCGCTCACGGTGCTGCGCTACGACATCGAGGTTTCGGGCTTTGGCTCGCAAGCCCTCGGCCATGTGTGCCTGCTGAATCTGCGCGATCAGACCTATCCCGGTTCGGAAGGGACCAAGACCAAGGGCTGGCCAACGTGGACGACCCCCCTGATGAAGTGGGCCAAGGCGCAGGGCGCGTACACCGGTTACGCCCACTCGGCCAGCGGCCTGGGCATCAACCCCAAGCTGGCCGCCAAGCGCAAGCTCGCCGAACTCGACACCGACAAGGACGGCAAGCTCTCCGCCGAGGAAGCCGCCAAGGGACTGCTGCCCGAGCCGTTCGCGACCATCGACGCCAACAATGATGGCAGCATCGCGCTGGGAGAGCTGATGCAGAGCATCGGCCGCGTCTCGAACCAGTTGCCGAACCTGGCCATCCCGGAAATGGACGGCATCGGCGCCCAGGAGATCTGCGTGACGACGGCCCAGGGGCTGTGCGACTTCATCAGCGCCATGGACACGCAGCGCATTCCCGAATGGAACTGCTGGTACCACATCATGAACTGCGGCTTCCCCCTGAAGGCCAGCGGCGAGACCGATTTCCCGTGCATCAGCGGCAGCCGCGTCGG
This sequence comes from Planctomycetota bacterium, assembly GCA_016873095.1. Taxonomy (GTDB): domain Bacteria; phylum Planctomycetota; class Planctomycetia; order Gemmatales; family Gemmataceae; genus VGYC01. The sequence goes on from VGYC01000033.1 coordinate 37,780, forward strand.
CGAGGGCCGCGTCTATGTCCAGCTCGGCAAGGTGGACAAGGTCGATTTTGCGGCCTGGTGCGACGGGCTCGCCAAGGGCCGGTCCTACGTCTCCGACGGCTACGCCCATGCGCTGCAGTTCAGCGTCAATGGCAAGACGCCCGGCGGCAAAGTTGATCTCGAGGAAGCCGGCAAGGTCAACGTGAATGCGAAGGTCACATTCGCTTCTGCGACGCCGCTCGGCACCGCCAAGGGCGGTTCGGTCCCGCCCGGCAAGGACCGCCTTGTGGAGCTGATCGTTAACGGCAAGGCCGTCGCGTCCCGCAAGGTTCCCGCCGACGATAAAGAGCACGACATCTCGTTCGAGGTTCCGATCGAGCGCAGTAGCTGGGTCGCTTTGCGGCAATTCCCGCAAATGCACACCAACCCGGTGAACGTCATCGTCGGCAAGCAGCCGATCCGTGCCTCGCGCTCGAGCGCCCTGTGGTGCATCGGCACCATCGAGCAACTCTGGCGCGTCCGCAACGGCGTCATCGCCAAGGGAGAGCGCGCCGAGGCTCAAGAGACCTTCCTGCGCGCGATCGAGCAATATCGCAAGATCGCCGCCGCCAGTCCGGAAGGAAGCTGAGTAAGATGACTGCCACAGCCCGACGCGTTAGCGAGGATCCCTCGCTAACGTGCCGGGCTCTGCGCTGTCTTTGTTCATGGAATCCAGCATGACTATTCATCGAAACTGCCTGGCATTTGTTGCCGTTGTCAGCTTGCTTGGTCCCGCCTGGGGCCAGGCGCCGCGTCCCGTGCGCGTCGGCGTCCTGGGTCTCGACAACTATCAGGCGGTGGCCTACGCGCAGCTCTTCAATGATCCCAAGGCAAGCGGCGACCTGGCCGGCGTGCGCGTCGTGGCGGCGTATCCTGCCTCCGCAAGCCCGGACATCCCGGAGAGCGTGGACGGCTTGCCGAAGTGGAAGAAGCAGATCGCCGCCTTCGACGTCAAGCTGGCCCACTCGGTCGATGAACTGTTGCGTGGCTGCGACGCAGTGATGATCATGAGCCTGGATGGCCGAAAACACCTGGAGCAGGCGACAGCGGTCTTGAAGGCGGGCAAGCGGCTGTACATCGGCCGGCCTCTGGCGGCGTCATGGGCCGATGCCGTCGCCATCATGAAGCTGGCGAAGGAGTCCGGGACGCCGTGCTGGACCAGCTCGCAGCATCGCTTCAGCCCCGGCTTCAGCGGCATGCGCAATCACCCGGAAGTCGGCCGCGTGGTCGGCTGCGACATTTACGGCGGCTGTCCCACCGAGCCGAGTCACGCCGAACTGTACTGGCATGCGCTGCACAGCATTGAGGCGCTGTACGCCATCATGGGAAGCGGCTGCGATACCGTCCGCTGTGCCTCGACCCCCTATGCCATCGCCATCACTGGCGTCTGGAAGGATGGCCGCGTCGGCACGTACCGTGGCATCAAGAAAGGAGCCGTCAAGTACAGCGCGACGGTCTTTGGCGACAAGGGTGTGTCAGTGGCCGGCATCTACGGCCACGGCGTGCCGGTCAAGGGAATCGTTCCCACCAATGACAGGTACATGGGCTACGAGGGGATCGCCATCGAGATGGCCAAGTTCTTCAAGGGCGGCGCTGTGTCCGTGTCCGCCGCCGAGACGCTCGAGATCTTTGCGTTCATGGAAGCTGCCCACGAAAGCAAGCGACAGAATGGGGCTGCGGTGCGCATCTCGAACATCTTGAAGAAGGTCCAGTAATCTCGGAACAAGGAGGCACTCATGAATCGGCTGCTCGTGTTTGTCGTCATCGTGGCGATCGGCGTCGGCATCCTCGGATACTCGCGCGGCTGGTTCGACGTGACCAAGGAAGGGAATGTCGCTGTCGATCGCGAGAAATTCGAGCAGGACAAGCTGGCCTTCAAGAAGATGGTCGGCGAGAGGGCCAAGGCGCTGAAGGAATCGGTCGCCAATCTCTGGAAAAAGACCAAGCTGTCCGGCGCCGACAAGGAGAGCGCTCAGAAGGAGCTCGACGAATTGCACAGGAAGCATGACAAGCTGGAAGCGCAGCTCAGGGAGCTGCGCGAGGCCGGCGAACAACGCTTTGAGTCCCTGAAGAAGGACCTTGAGTCGGAGCTTGCCGACGTCGAGAAGCGCTCCGCGGAACTGATGAAGAAGCTGGACAAGAAGAGTTGAAGCATCGCTGGACCGCTACAATAGGACTGGTTGAATCGCTCCGTGACGATTGCCGGAGGAACAAGCAATGACAGCCGCCGATCTGCGCGAGTTCATGGAATTCTCCCGGAAAAAGACGATTGACTTGCTGGAGACCATCGCCAAGCGGCCGGACGCGGCCAAGGTGCTGGCGTGGCGGCCGGGGCAGGGCAGGGCACCGATCGCCTGGCAGTTCATGCACATCGCCGCCACCGATGATCGGCATCTCTACGTCCGCATGCGTGGCGGTGAGCCCAAATCGCCTGACAACGTCCGCCGCTTTGCCGGCGGCAGCACCCCCGACGATGACACGCCGTCCATCGACACCATTCGCGGCTACCTGGCCGAGCGCCGCAAGGAGATGCTCGACCACCTCGCCACCATCGACAGCGCCGCCCTGGCAACGAAGCCAAACCCGCAAGCGCCGTGGACCTACCACGAATGGTTCCAGGTGCTCGCCTGGCACGAGGCGCATCACCAGGGGCAGGCGCACCTGACGTTCAACCTGTACAAGGCGGCGCACGATTAAAGGTCCGCTGCAGACAGGCGTGACGCAACGCCGCTCGGCGGTCGCGCGAGAAATCGCGTGCAACCGGCCAAGCGAGCTTGGCACGCTCGTGGCCGCGCAGTCCCCGATCGACCGGATGTGCTGCGCAATATAATCTCGTGAATGGCAGGAAACGACAATCTCTCAGCGACCAGCGACGGCCCACGCGAGCTGGCTTATCGCCCCGTCGTCGGGCCGCATGACGAGATGCTGGCGGAATCCGGGGCGTTACGCCCGCAATGGCGTGGACTGTGCGGCGCCCTTGCCGATCTGGGCATGGCGGAGCTGAACCGGCGCTGGGAGGAAGCGCGGCAGCTGATCCGCGAGCACGGCGTCACTTACAATTTGCACGGCGATCCGCGCGGCCTCGACCGGCCCTGGCAGCTCGATCCTGTTCCCCTGATGATCTCGGCGGCCGAGGCCAGCGCCATCGCCGCCGGTCTCGTGCAGCGGGCTCGACTCTTCGAGAAGGTCCTGGCCGATATCCACGGCCGCCAGGATGTGCTGAGCCGCGGCTTGTTGCCTGCCGAGCTCGTTTTCGGCAATCCCAGTTTCTTGCCACCCTGCCATGGCGTGGCCTTGCCGGGCAACCGCCATCTGCACTTCTACGCCGCCGACCTGGGCCGGGCGCCGGACGGTTCCATCTGGGTGCTGGGCGATCGCACGCAAGCGCCTTCCGGAGCGGGCTACGCCCTCGAGAATCGCATCGTCATGTCGCGCATGCTGCCGGAGGTCTTTCGCGACTGCCAGGTGGACCGACTGGCCCTTTTCTTCCGTGCCTTTCGCGAGACCATGCGCACGGCCGCCCCGTACAACCGTGACAATCCCCGCATCGTGCTGCTGACTCCCGGGCCGTCGAACGAGACGTACTTCGAGCACGCCTACCTCGCCCGCTATCTCGGCTACACGCTGGTTGAAGGCGCGGACCTGACCGTGCGCGACAACCGCGTCTATCAGAAGCTGCTGGGCGGGCTGCAGCCGGTCGATGTGATCCTGCGCCGGCTGGACGATCATGATTGCGATCCGCTTGAATTGCGCGGCAGCTCCCTGGTGGGCGTGCCGGGGCTGGTGCAGGCGGTGCACGCTGGCAACGTTGCCATCGCCAATCCGCTCGGCAGCGGCTGGATGGAGTCGCCGGCGCTGGTCCCATATCTCGCGGGGCTTTGCAAGCACCTGCTCGGCGAGGATCTCAAGATCCGGTCGGTGGCTTCCTGGTGGTGCGGCGAGGCCGACGGCCGCGACCACGTGCTCTCCAACCTCGAGCGCATGGTGATCAAGCACGCGTTCTCGCCGGCGCGCTTCGAGCCGATCTTCGCCGGCGAACTGTCCGCGGCGGATCGGACGGCACTGGCCGCATCCATTTGCGCTCGACCGAACGAGTATGTCGGGCAGGAGCAGCTCAATCTGTCCACGGCGCCGGTGCTCGTCGACGAACAGTTGCAGCCGCGGCATCTGGTCATGCGCGTCTTCCTGACGGCGAGCGGCGATTCGTTCGCCGTCATGCCCGGCGGCTTGACGCGCGTGACGGCGTCGGCGCAAACGCTGGTCGTCTCCATGCAGCAGGGGGGCGGCAGCAAGGACACCTGGGTGCTCGCCTCCGGACCGGTGAGCACCTTCAGCCTGTTGCAGCCGGCGGTGCAGACCGTGGAACTGACACGCGGCGGCGGCGACCTGCCCAGCCGCGCCGCCGACAACCTCTTCTGGCTTGGCCGTTATGTCGAGCGGGCCGAGGGGACGGTGCGCCTGCTGCGCGGCATCCTGGTGCGGCTCACGGAGAAATCGGGACTGGCCGACGTGCCCGAGTTGCCGCACCTGATGCGGGCCTTGAGCCAGCAGACGCAGCTCTTTGCCGGCGCCGGCAGCAGCGCCGCCTTCAGCGCGTCGGAAGCCGAACTTGCCGCGTTTCTTTACGATGTCCGCCGATCGGGTAGCCTCGCCGCCACGCTGGCGGAACTGGATCGCGTCGCCGGCATGGTGCGCGACCGCATCTCGATGGACATGTGGCGCATTCTCTCCAGCCTCTATCTCAACGAAACGCCCACCCATGCCGAGGCGAATGGCCCCCTCGATTTTCCCAGCCTCACGCTCAGCGACGCCCTGGAACTCCTGAATCGCACGGTGCAGACGCTGGCGGCGTTCGGCGGGCTGGCCGCCGACAGCATGACGCGCGGCTACGCCTGGTGCTTCCTCGACATGGGCCGCCGCCTCGAACGCTCCGCGCACCTCCTCAGCTTGCTGCGCAGCACCGTCGTGCAGGCGAACGACGCCGAGGGCCCGCTGGTCGAGGCACTGCTGGAGATTGCCGATAGCTGGATGACCTACCGGCGTCGCTACCTGCATCATCGCTCGCTGGCGCCGCTGCTCGACCTGCTGCTCGCGGATGAGAACAATCCACGCTCGCTGGCCTTTCAGCTCATCGCCATCGGCGAGCAGCTTGACCGCCTGCCCCACGATCCCACGCTGGCGCGGCGGACGCCGGAGCAGCGCGTCGTCCTCGCCGGCCTGACCGCCCTGCGCCTGGCCGACATCAACGACTGGATCGCGACGGATGCGACCGGCTATCGTCCCCGGCTGGCCGAGGCGTTGACCCGGCTGGCCGATGACCTGCCGGTGCTGTCCGACGCCATCACACTGCGCTTCCTCAGCCATTTGCAGCCGTCGCGACACCTGGCCGAGCCGGGAGGGTCGCGATGATTTACCGTATCACCCACGTCAACACCTATCGCTACAGCGAGCCGGTGACGTCTTGCCAGAACCTGGCCCATCTGTCGCCCCGGGAGACGCCGCGGCAGACGAGCTTGCAGTCGCAGATTCTGGTTCAGCCGTCGCCGGCCGTCATGTCGAGCCGGCAAGACTATTTCGGCAATCCCGTGTCCTACTTTGCCGTCCAGGAACCGCACCGCAGCCTGACCGTCACCGCGACCAGCCAGGTGCAGCTTCGCCCGGAACCGACGCCGGAGCCGGCATTGACGCCGCCCTGGGATGATCTCGCGTGTCTGCGTCCGCGCCCTGGTTCGCCGGAGGATGTGGAGGCGAGTCCTTTTCGCTTCGACTCGCAGTACGTGGAACGGCATGCCGACCTGGCGAGCTATGCGCGGCCATCGTTTCTCCCCGGCCGGCCCATCCTCGACGCCGTGCTCGACTTCACCCGTCGCATCCACGCCGAGTTCCGCTACGACAAGACGGCGACCACGACCGCCACGCCCGTCCTCGAGGTCCTGCGCCATCGCCACGGCGTCTGCCAGGACTTCGCCCATCTGCAGATCGGCGGCCTCCGCTCCCTGGGCATCTCGGCCCGCTACGTCAGCGGCTACCTGCTGACCACGCCGCCACCGGGCCTGCCGCGGCTGCTCGGCGCCGATGCCTCTCATGCCTGGGTTTCCTTCTACTGTCCCGGTTTCGGCTGGATCGACATCGATCCCACCAACAACGCCATCCCCGGCGACAGGCACATCACCTTCGCCTGGGGCCGCGACTACGACGACGTCTGCCCGCTCAAGGGCGTCATCCTCGGCGGCGGCAAGCAAGTCGTCGATGTCGGCGTCAGCGTCGTCCCCGTGGATGCCGCCGAGAAAGACGACGCATAGCCCAGATCCGTCCAGAGATTCGTCCAGGATTCGTCCAGAAACAGGCATACACCCCCTCGGCGCATCCCGACCTGGACGAATCGACGCGGATCGGGTTGCTCGATTGGATTCGCGCCAAACTTTCTCGACTTTTTGACAGTTTTTGATGAACCTTTGGCCCGGAATGACGTCCTTCCATTCCTGGCGACAGCCTCGCAGGTGGGAAATCGCAGGTGTCAGAAACCGTTTCCGGTAACCCATCCTCGCGCTCCCTCGCGCGTCAAATCAAAGAAACGTCTGGAAACGGTTCCTGACACCTGAGTTTGCTCCTGCTTTAGAGCCACCGAAGATTGCAGGGTGCGTGCTTTAGACCGGCGAGGATTCATCCCAGATGTGTGCAGCTGGTACTTGGGTGGAATCTTTCAGCCCCGTTCACGGGGCTTTCTGCGAAGCGGTCCTAGGCCCGCCGTTGACGGCGGGTTCAGCGAGGGAGCACTCGTTTCGAGCCCCGTTTGACGGGGCTTCTCGGAGTTTGGCTTCAGCCTTCGCTAAAAGCGGAACAGCGAGAAGGCCCGTGAACGGGCCTCGTGGCTCTCGCGTCGCCGCTTTACCCGCCGTCAACGGCGGGCCTAGGACCGCTTCGCGGAAAGCCCCGTGAACGGGGCTGAGTGGTCGCGATCCCACCCAAACAAAAAAACGCACACCCGGGGCACGCCCTGATGTCATGAGGGAAAACACCCGGTGTCAGGAACCGTTTTCGTCGAACAAGACACCCCCTCGGCGCATCCCGACCTGGACGGATCTCGACCAAACCTCCGACCCGAGCTTGCATGTTCAATTCTCCCGCCCCTCAGCGTCCGGTCCGGCGTCGGCACTGCCGTCGGACAGGGCGATGCTGACCGCCGCTGGGCCTTATATAGATTCTGTACGCGCCTTTCGCGCGGATCTGAATGTCCTTGCTACTGACCAGAGCCGCCGCGCATGAGCAGCAACCGCCGAGTGCCGGTTCACGATATCGACCTGAGCTCGCGGGCGTTCAAGGAAGACCCGTTCCCGACCCTCGCTGCGCTGCGTGCGCTGGGGCCGGTCGTCCGGGTGCGTTTTCCGATCTTCGGCGCGGTCTGGCTGGCCACGACCTATGAATCCGTCAATGATCTGCTGCGCGATCACGACCGTTTCGTGCAGAGCCCGACGGCGGCCGGCAATCGCTGGATGGGCGCCATCGTCCGCTGGCTGCCGGGAGCGCTCAAGCCGCTGGCGACGCACATGCTGTTGCGCGATCCGCCGGATCATCGACGCTTGCGCAGCCTGGTCGATCAGGCTTTTCTGCGCCACAACGTCGAGACGTTGCGGCCTCGACTCGAGGCGCTGGCGGACGAGGCTGTCTCGGGCCTGGAGAAACAAGCGGCGCGCGGAACCGGCGTGGACTTGCTCGCCCACTTCGCGCGGCCGTTTCCGCTGGCGGTCATCTGTGAGATGCTCGGCCTGCCGCCGGTGGATCGTCCGCGCTTCACGCGCTGGGCCTCGATTCTTTCCACATCAACAAGCGTTGCGGGTATCCTCCTCACGCTCTTTGGCGGCCTTACAAGATGCGCAAGGCAGCGTCGTTCGCCAACTTCTCGCGCCAGGTGGCTTACTTTCTCGACGTGGCCGCCGACTACGGATCCGACTTCGTGCTGCTGCCGGAGTTGTTCACGCTCCAGCTCCTGTCCCACCTCAACGCCCTGTCGCCGCAAGAGGGCATCAAGAAGCTATCTGAATACACGCCCAAGCTGCGGAAGTTCTTGAGCGACAGCGCCCGCAAGCATGGCCTGACCATCATCGGCGGCAGCCATCCGGTGCACCAGAACGGCAAGCTTTACAATGTCTGCCATGTCTGCCTGCCCGACGGCCGCGTCATCGAGCAGTACAAGCTGCACATCACGCCCAATGAACGAAAATGGTGGGGCATCAGCGGCGGCAACCAGCTCGCCGTCATCGACACGCCCAGGGCCCGGGTAGGCATCATGATCTGCTACGACATCGAGTTTCCCGAGCCGGTTCGCTACCTGGCCGACGTCGGCGCCGAGATCATTTTCGTCCCCTTCTGCACCGATAATCGCCAGAGCTACCTGCGCGTCCGCTACTGCGCCCAGGCACGCGCCATCGAGAACCACGTCTACGTGGCCCTGGCGGGCAACGTCGGCAACTTGCCCGATGTCGCCAACATGGACGTGCAGTACGCCCAAGCCGCGGTCCTGACGCCTTCGGACTTCGCCTTCAGCCGCGACGGCGTCGCCGCCGAGGCCGAAGCCAACGAAGAAACCGTGCTCGTCTGCGACCTCGATCTGGACGCCCTGCATCATTCCCGCAATGCCGGTACGGTGACGCCGCGTCTGGATCGCCGCTCGGACATTTTCCAGTTCGTCGCGACCTTTCCCGGCGGCGTGAAGCGCCTTTACCCTGCTCATGAGGGGCCGCTCGGTGACCAGCTCTTGACCGCAGCGCCCACGGCTCCCGAAGGGCAATAACGGCGACCGGGCAGATGGGCTACGAAGATGAACCCGCTTGCATCACGCGGCGCGTGATGCCATGATGCCATCGCATGCTCACGGCTCGCCGATGGCGTCGCCGAGCGTTGCAGGCTTTTCGTGGAGGTGCAGACGGGGGCTGGGCTTGATCACGTCCCAGGCCAGGCCGATCTTCTGGAGGATCCAGATGGTGATGTAGGTGACGTCGAATTCGAACCAGCGGTGGCCGTGGGCGGCGCTGCGCTGGTCGGCGTGGTGGTTGTTGTGCCAGCCTTCGCCGTTGCTCACCAGGCCCACGAAGAAGTTGTTGCGGCTGTTCTCGCCAGTGGGATAGTTCTGATAGCCCCACATGTGCGTCACCGAGTTGACCGACCAGGTGATATGCCAGACGGCGACGGTGCGGACGAATACCCCCCAGACCAGCAGGCTGAGGCCGAACTGCACGCCTTCCATGTACTCGCCGTTCCACGCCCAGCCGATCGCGAAACCAATCATGTAAAACAGCACCGCATGGGCCAGGTAGACCCACGCCCAGAGCAGGTGCTTTTCCAGCCGGAAGTAGAACGGATCGCGGAGCACGTCGCGGGCATAGCGCTCATAGGTGGCCACGCTGTTGAGCCGCTCATTCTTGACCAGCAGCCATCCCATGTGCCCCCAGAAGAAGGTGACCAGCGGGCTGTGCGGATCCTCTTGCTCGTCGGAGTGCTGGTGATGGAAGCGATGGATGGCGACCCAGCGGCCGGGCGTGTCTTGCAGACAGCACACGCCGATGGTGGCGAAGAAGCGCTCCAGCCACAGCGGGCACGCAAAGCTGCGATGCGTTAGCAGTCGGTGGTAGCAGAGGTTGATGCCGAGCGTGCCGAACAGATAGAGGCCGCACACCGCCAGGGCAACGCCTGTCCAGCTAAAAAGCCAGGGGATGAAGGCCAGCAGGGCCAGGGCGTGGATGGTAAGAAGGGAAATCAAGTAAGGCCAGAGAATCTGGCGTTTCTGTACTGTCGAGGGCAGAGGCAGATGGCCCATCGAACCATGCTGGTCCGCTGGACCAGCGTGAGGGGCGGCTTCGTTCGCTTGCACTTGAGCCATGATTTCTCGCCCAAACCTGCGTAGTTTACGCGATCTCGCGCGGAATGGTATGATAACCGGACACAAGTCCAGAGTCAATCAGGGAATGCGGTCGATGAGCCCGTTGCGATGTACGACGAGCCAGTCTTTTTTCGGTTCTCACCAAGGGGCAAAAATCTCTTCCCCCGCAGAACTCTCGACTTCGTAAGAATAAGCCCGCGGTTGCAGTTTTTTTCAGAATTTTTCGACCATCCTCCAAACCAAACGGGGATATATTGCGTTGTAATGGTAGCGCCCGCCACCTTCCCCGTTCGGCATTGGAGGCCGTCATGAAAATCGCGATCACCAAACCACTTTTCGCCTGGGACGCCCTGGAGGATTCGCCGTCGCTGCAATCGCTGCGTGTCCTTCTCGAGGC
>VGYC01000034.1 GCA_016873095.1 Planctomycetota bacterium
CCAACAATGCCGCCGAGCAAGCGCTGCGGCACGCGGTCATCTGGCGGAAGCTCTCGTTCGGCACGCAATCAGCGTCCGGCAGTCAGTTCGTCGAGCGACTGCTGACTGTCATCGAAACCTGCCGCCGCCAATCCTGCAACGTCTTCGACTGGCTTGTCGAGGCAGTCCAAGCCCACCACAATCAACAAAGGGCAATATCTCTATTGCCCGCGCCGTGAACCAATACCGACGCCGACATCGGGCCACGTGATGGAAATAAAAAAACCTGAATTTCCCAGCAATAAAGCCGTGAATCCTCTAAAATACCTTTTGAAAAACAGAGCGGCACGGGCATTGCACTTACTGACTTGCTGAAGGAAACGACGTCCACTGCAGGGCGGTTACACTGCAGGGCTATTACCGGAAAGAAGAAGCAATGATGATTTACTCGCAAATGGTTGGGCCGCACGATTAGCGTGGCAGCATTCCTCACCCTGTTCGCCGGGCTGGGAATGGAGATGCCGGCGCAGGACAAGGGTAAGCCGGACAAAGGCAAGCTCGACAAGGGCAAGCCGGTTGTCGATAAGGGCGTGGAGGCGCCGGTACGGCCGCAGGTGAAGTACAAGCTTCGCTCGGCGGTACGCACCGGCTACACTCGTCCTGGCGCGCCTCCGGACACCATCAACAAGGACGGCAAGGTCCGCCCGGTTGCCTGGGATCCGGATTTCACGGGCAAGCTCATCGGCGGCACCATCTACTTCGCGGTGCTGGAGCGTACTGGCAATGAAGGCGATTCCTGGGGCTCCGGTGTCGACGGCTTCAATGACCGCTTTGTCGAAGGCAAGAGCTTCCGCAACAATTATTCGCCGGGGCTCGATAAGGAAGCGAAGTACCTTTATCTCTATCAGGTCGTCAATGATCGCGGGCTCGACCCACCGTCGGAAGGTGTCGTCCCGGCCGGCTTCCCGCCCAAGGATCTGCGCAGCCTGCCCATCGCGGGCACGGCGCTGCGCTTGATCGTCGATCCACGTTACATCACGTCGTGGGGCCATTTCCGTGGCGTGGGCTTCAACGCCACCGTGCCGGACCGTGATCGCAAGGGGGACATTCGCGAGGCTGCGGACAAGACGCCGGAGATTCTGCCCATCGCCTTCTCCAGCAATCCGTCCATCCTCAGCGAGTTGCCGTACCACAAGTATCTCGACCCGTCACCGGCCTATCCGCTACGGGAGCTGCGTGATTCCTTTGGCCTCGGATCCGCCGGACTCAACCTGAGGGCGTCGTCCGCCTATGCTGAATTGCTCAAGAAGAAGAAGGCCGACGCCAAGGCGGTTTCGCACTTCGAGGAGAATATGCTTCAGTCTGCCGTGCAGGCCAAGGAGCCGGACTTCGTGCAGATCATTTACTCGGGCAGTCAGTTTCAGGAGGGGACGCAACCCGCCACTGGCATTCTGGGCGGCATGGCCCGTCCGGTCGATCCGACCGAGATCGTGCCGCATACCGACACGACTCCGGCGGTCGCCATCTTCCGGGCTGATTGGCGCGGCGCCAACAACAACGTGAAGCTTGGCTTCCACAGTGTCGTGTACGGCTTCACCACGGATTTGCCGCCGACGGATGAGCCCATTCGCATTGAAGATCCGGAAGCGGCCCTCAAGGGCGCCGGAGTTTTGGATGGGATCCGGCCTGCTGCCGATGGCCTCGCGCCTGGCGTCGTGCCCGCCCTGGCGGCCGGCGTGGCTCCCGGAATGGCCCCAACGCCTGTGCCGGCGCCGGCATCGGCGACTCCGGTGGCGGGCGGCGCTGGCGCCGGCTTGCTCGGCGGCGGCCCCATCGGCGTTGCCGGCGGCATGCCCATGGGCGGTGGCGCCGGCGCCTTCGGCGGCGCTCGCCCCCCGATCATGGGCGGCGGCGGCGGCGGCTTCTTTGGCGGCGGCGGCGCACAGGATCAGCAGCAGCCGCAAGACCAGAACCAGACTGGCTCCCAGATCATCAACGTCAATAATTCACAGAGCCAGAGCCAGAACCAGAGCCAGCAACAGCAGCAGCAACAGCAGCAAAGCCAGCAACAGAGCATCGACCAGGGCGTCATCCCCGAGCCGGGCGCCATCATCCTCGCTCTGCTTGGCCTGCCGGGCCTCTGGCTCGCCCAGCGTCGTTTCGCCAACCGGGCAACCGTGGTGGCGTGACAGCTTGATTTGTTCCCAAGGGGTGGTGCATCTCGTGATGCATCACCTTTTTTCGTGCGCGTGGTTCTTTTCTGCCTACTTGCTCGTCAACCAGATCGTCTCGAAGGCAGCGTTGAGTCGCGGTGCCGTCCGCACCCTCCGTTCCAGGCCTTTCGGCTGGCTGGCCAAGCCGACGAGGCGCACCGGACCAGAAAATGCTTTTCCCTTGCATGTCAGCTTCAGCGTCACGGCGGCGGCGCTGGGTCCGGTCGGCTCGGACACCGCGGGCGCTGCCGTCACGCCATCAGGCAGCCCCACGACACGCAGGACGATCGGGCCAACCGCACCGTATCGCTGCACCTTGATTGGAATCTCGACGGGCTTGGCGGCCGTGACGATGATGCTCTCGCTGGTCGTGGTCAGCTCGAAGTCCGGCGTCTCTCGCCTCACGGTGAGGCGATAGACGTGGCGTGGTCCACCGTGCCGGTAGCGATCCTGTACAACCACCCGGTAATCGCCATCCTTCGTGGCGACATGTGCAAAGGCCAGGTCGCGCGTCGTGCCGGTGTCGTCCACATCGGCGACCACCGCGCCGTCTGGGTTCAGCAGCTTCACGACCGGGTCGAGCGGGAAGTGCAGATGGTTGGATTCGACGCTGACGACAAAGTGCTGCCCTTTCTTGAGCGCAAGGCGATACACATCCGTCTGCCGGGGTGTTCGCAGCCAGCCGGTGACGGTCGAGTCCATGAGCACGGACGGTGGCGACTTCGCGTTTGCTGGCGTGGTTGGTTCGACCACGGCAAGTGCCGTCAGCCGGACGCGCGCCGCGCCGGCAAGAGCAGGACTGAAAGCCAGGCCCAGACCAGCGTCGGCGGGAATCCGCAGATCCGGCGCGGCTTCGGACTCGAAATACTCCGCCAGCTTGAGGCCGCCCAGGGGCCGCACGGGCAGCCTGGTCCCCGGCGAAATGTTCCAGCCACGCACTTCGACCTCGCCCGGCTTCGTTCGCGACACCGCCAGTGGAACCGCATGCGTGATATACGGGCCGGTCGTGAGCGTCAGACGATAGATGTAGTTCGGGGCGCCGCTGAAACTGATAGCCGTCCCTGGGTCGGCCGGAAACGCGAAGATGCGCACGACGTAAACACCTGACTTGGTCGCTGTGAACGCGAGTCGTGGATCGTAGCCGAAAGAGTCGTTGTTCTCGGCCAGCACGTCGCCATCGACGCTTGTTACCTGCAGGATCGCATCCATGGGTGAGCCAAGTCGCGTGTGGGCATCAACCGCCGCCACCAACGTCTGCCCGGCATTGACGCGCACCGAGAAACCATCAACATCGCCCGGCTTGGACAGGACGCCGTTGACAACACAGCTGGCTTCCGCGACATGCTGGGCCGTGCGCGGGGCATCGTTCGGCTCCGTTTCGCTGATTTCTTTCAGGCTGCCGATCAAGAAGGGAGCGGATGTGGAGGCGCCGTCCGCGTTGTACAGGCGGATCCAGGCGCGATCCGCGGCCAGGTCCTTGGGGATGCTGATCTCCAGCTTGCCGGCTTCCTTTCCAGGCTTCACCTCGAGGCCCGGCGCCCAGACAGAGACCGGCCAGGTGAAGCTGCCCGTGGCGGTGACGACAACCTTCGTGCCGCGCTGCCCGCCGGCGGGGAACAGGTGGGTCAATGTCGGTGGGGCGGCATGAGCCTGAATCGTGAGGATGACGAGCAGAAACGGCGACCAGCAGAACCGCGCGCGAAGCAAGCGGCAACCGCGGGCGCGTCTTGTCTTGATGGACTCTTGGCATTCCATGGTGGGTTCTTAGAGGCTCTCCGGAAATCAACGTCAACAGCGATAAGAGGTTAAGGAGGATTGCCCAGCTTACCACGACCGGGAAATCGCGAAAAAGTCTGGGAAAAGGCAATTGTTAAGATAGGCAGCTTCGCCATAACCTCTTCCAATGACTTACATTCCTTTCCATAGAGCCTCTTACAAGGATGACAGCAGAGCCCGCAGCGTTAGCGAGAGGCCAGCGTTACCCTCGCTTACGCTTCGGGCTCTGTTAAATGTCACGATTTGCGGACGCGGAATCCTACATCAGTTCCGCGATCGGCCTGGGGTCGCTGACCAGGTGGGTGGGCCGACCGTTGCCGGCATAGAGAATCTTGTCCGGGTTGATGCCCAGCTTGGTGTAGACGGTGGCAACGAAGTTTTCGGGGGCGTAGATGCGTTCGACGGCGGCATAGCCGCGACGATCGGTGGCGCCGACCACCTGGCCGCGCGGCGTGCCACAGCCTGCCACAAGCACCGACATCGCGTTCGACCAGTGGTCACGGCCGGGCGTACCGCCGTCTGAGAGCGTGGAAATCTGCGGTGTGCGGCCGAATTCACCCAGCACGAGCACCAGCGTCGTGTCCAGCATGCCGCGCTGATCGAGATCGTCGATCAAGGTGGCGACAACCGCCTCGAATCGTTGTCCCTGCTGCCGGAAGGCCGGGAAGATATTGGAGTGGTGATCCCAGCCGCCGTTGTAGAGCGTGATGAATGGCACGCCGCCCTCCACAAGCCTGCGGGCAAGCAGGGCCTGCTGGCCAAAGGTCGTCCTTCCGAAGGCGTTGCGGACGTGCTCCGGCTCGCGGCCGATGTCGAAGGCTCGCTGCGCGGCGGCGGAATTCATGATCGATACCGCCTGCTGGTAGTTTTCGTCCACGCCCAGGACCGGGTCGCCGGCGGCACGATCGCGATAGCGAGCCATCTGGTCCAGCCGGCTGCGCAAATCGCGGCGGCTCAGCGCTCGCCCATCCTCGAGTTCGCGCGGAATCGCCACATCGCGAACGCGGAATGACGGCTGATTGGGATCGTCGCTGACGACAAACGGCGCGTGCCGCGCGCCCAGGAAGTTCGGCCCGCCGGAGCGTGCCATGCTTGGGATGGAAAAGTACGCCGGCAGCCCGTTGGGCGCGCCGCGCTCGGCGGAAACAACGGACCCCATGCTTGGGTGAAAGCTGACGAAGGCGCCGCAGCTCACCGGGATGCGCGTCGGCGCGCCCGTCGTCATGTAATGGTTGCCGGCGCCGTGATTGTTCTGATCGTGGCGAATGGAGCGGACAATGGTAAGCTTGTCGCTGATGGCGGCCAGGCGGCGCATGTTCTCGGAAAAATACGCTCCGGGAATTCGCGTGTGGATGGGCTGGAACTCGCCCCGGATCTCGGCAGGAGCATCCGGCTTGGGATCAAATGTTTCGAAGTGGCTCGGGCCGCCATCCAGCCAGACCATGATGCAACTGGTCGAGCGTCCAGACGACTCGCCGGCAACGCTACGCAGGCGCAGGGCATCCACCAGGCCGCCGCCGAGCAATGCTCCCAGGCCAAGCTTGAGACAATCACGCCGGCTCGTCCCCTGACAGTTACGGTGAATTGCCATGCTCACTCGCTTTCAATCGACAATGTAAAACTCAGGCGTATTCAGGATCGCCCAGAACAGGTCTTCGACGGCGCGGCGGCGATTGACCAATGTTGCCCGTGACAAATGCTCCAGTGCCGTCGCTCTCTCGTCGCTGCTGGGCAAGCGCCCGTAGGCCAGCAGGTAAAGCTCTTCCACGATATTGTCGCTCGTTTTCTTGCTGGCGGCAAGCTGTGCTGGCCGGGCGGTATCCTGCGACAGCTTGCGATTGAGCGCCGGCGAATTCATCAGGTGCAGCACTTGCGGAGTAGTGGATTCCGTCTTGCGCTCGCACGGCGGATCTTGATTGGGGTCCGGCCGGCCAAACGTGTCCAGGAAGATCGACGACGCGCGATGCGTCCACATCTGCGCGGCCCGCGACCCAGCCGGCATGGCCGCGAAGCTCTCCTCCGTGCCCAGCACGTCGTTGACGGCGTCGAGCAGGACCTCCGCCCGCATCCGCTGCCGGTAGTAGCGCGAGAAGTTCTTGAGGTCAGACACATTGCGCTCCGTCGGCCGCGAACTCAGGGCGAACACGTGCGACAACATGATCTTGCGAACCAGCTTCTTGATGTCGTAACCCTGTCGGCGGAAATCGTCGGCCAGCGCGTCGAGCAGCGGGCCATTCGACGGCGGATTGGTCGCACGGATATCATCTACCGGCTCAACCAGTCCTTGCCCCATGAGCTCGGACCAGACGCGGTTGGCCATGACCTTCGCGAAATAGGGGTTGGCCTTGTCCGTCATCCAGTCGGCCAGCACCTCGCGCGGATCATCGTCCGGACCGAGGGTCAACGACTTGCCGGCCAATGTTTTTGGCGCGACGGCGGCGCCCGTTCGGCCATGCTGCAATTGACCGGCATTCATCGTGAAAATGATCTCCTCGCCGCCGGAGATCGGCGGCGACAGCCCGCCCTTGTGCCCGACACGCGCGAAGAACGCGGCAAAGCCAAAGAAATCGTCCTGGCTCCAGACCTCGAACGGATGATGATGGCACTTGGCGCATTCCAGGCGAACTCCCAGGAAGAGCTGGCTGACCGAGGCGCCGATTTCCACGGCGTCGGGCCTGTCGCGGAAGATCACCGTCGCACCGTGTCGCCAGGTGCTGCCCTGGGCGGCAACGAGTTCGCGGGCGAACTGGTCATACGGCTTGTTCTTGCGAAATGAATCGCGTAGCCAGGCATCGAGGTTCCAGACGGCCTTGATGCCGACGCGATATGGATTTGGCCGGATAAGATCTGCCCACTTGTTCGCCCAGAAATCGGCGTACTCCGGCCGCTCCAGCAGGCGATCGATCAGCCGCGCACGCTTGTCGGGAGACCTGTCGGCAAGAAAGGCCTGCGTCTCCGCCGGCGTCGGCAGCCGGCCGATCGCCTTCAGATAGGCGCGGCGATGAAACGTCGCCTCGTTCGCTGGCGGCGACGGCAGAATGCCCAGCAGCGGCAGCTTTTTCCAGACCAGTTCATCGATGTCATTCTGTCGCGGCAGCTTTCGATAGGCCTCGTCCGGAACGTCGCCCGGCAGTGGGATGGTCACGGTGCAGACGGCGATGTTGTTCATGTAGCGGGCCATGATGGCCGCCTCGCCTGGTAAGCCGCCGGACCTGACGATCCCCTCGCCGGCCACGGCAGCAACGGTCGTATCGTTGGATTGAAACGCGCTGCCTTCGGTGACGTCGCGGCGGCTGCCATCAGAATACTCGGCAATAACTCGAAGCTGAAAACCCTGCTTGGCAGCCAGGCGTCGGCCGGCCGGTTCGGTGATGACCCGGACGATCCTGGGCGCATCCGCCGGCGTGCGCGGCGCTCCCGCCCGAATCCAGGCACGCAGCATTTCGTAAGGCGGACTGCCGACCTCGAATCTCTTGCCGCCGCCGTGCGGCATCTGCCCCGCCGGCTTGCTCAGCAACATGCTGTGCTCCGGCGCCGCCGGCAGCACTCGGCGGCCGCGCGATTCATGGATCAACGAGGAATAGTCAAAATCGGCATCGAAACCCAGCAACGACAGAGCGAAGCCATTCTGCCCGCGCGATTTGCCGTGACATGGCCCGGAGTTGCAACCGAAGCGCGTCAAGATCGGCTGCACGTCGAACTCGAACGTGACCGGCTTGCGCGGTATCGCAGGGGACGGCGCACCGGCATGCGCCGGCGCCAAGGCACATGACCAGGCAATGACTCCAAGCAACACGGATTCTTTCATGCGCGAAGTCTCGCGTCAATCGTTGCCAGGGATTTTCGGCCAGAGCGATCGTAGCCAGTTTACCAGCCAGGACGAGAAAAAGAAAGCGGCGGCCGGCACAATGTCACCACGTCATCGTGTAACCATTGCTTTTGTCCGCGCCATCGATCTAATTGACGGTGCGTCGCTTCATGTCTCCACGAAAGAGAGGTTGCACCATGCGCTTCATCGTCGTCGCAGTCACATTGCTGGTCCTGCACGGGACCGCGCCGGCCCAGCAAAAGGACCTCGTTGCCAAGGGCAAGATCGAGCTTGCCAGCCACACTTACAAGATGAACGTCGGCTCCCTGTATCACGTCAAGGTCGAAGGCAAGGGATTTCAGCCGTATGCGCTGATTCAGTCGGGGTTCTTGCCGTTCTTCGCCGCCGGCAATGCTGCGGAGCGCAACACCTTTCAATCGTATTATGCCCCAAAGGAGTCCAAAGAGTATCGCATTCTCATCATGCCCAACCTGTTCGGGGCAGGTGAGCTACCGGCAGGGCCGCTGGATTACACACTCTCCGTCAAGCCCATCGCCCTCGGCAAGGCGATTGTCAAGGCGGAGGGCAAATGGACGGACGACGACCCACTGTACACGGCCAGGTTTCCTTTCGGCAACCAGGAGCGCAAGACGCACTTCAAGGCGTATCCCCTCAAGATGAAGGCCGGCAACCTGTATGTCATCGACCTGATTCGCAACAACGAGCAAAACACCGACCCGTATCTGTTCCTTGAAGGGCCTGATGGCAAGGTGGTCACCCAGGACGATGACGGCGACGGCAATCTCAATTCACGCATCATCTTCCCAGCCAAGCAGGACGGCAATTATCGAGTGATTGCCACCACACTGTCCCCGGCGACAGGCGATTTCACGTTGACGGTTCGCGCCGGAACCACGGGCAAGCATGCAGAGTGATGAATGATGAACGATGAATGATGAACGGAACGCAAGGACTGCTGATCGGACAGCCTGGTCAGCGCGCTACTTCCGTTCATCATTCATCTCTTCCAGGTAGCGTAATGATGCGCGAGCCACGTTGACTGCGTCATGGCCATGCCGGCTCAATTCGACGTGGACGCCGCCAGCATAGCCGATCTCGGTCAATGTCCGCAGCACCGGGCGGAAGTCGATTTCCCCCTCGCCGAACATCACGTGCTCGTGAATGCCGCGGCGCATGTCCTCGATGTGGATGTTCCAGAGCCGGCCTTGCCAGTGGCGCAGATGATCGGCAACCGGCGTCTCCCCCTGGCAATGCAGATGTCCGATGTCGATCGTCAAGCCAAAAGCAGGGTGATCGACCCGCGCCGAGAGCGCAGCGAAACGGTCCATGGTATCGATGAGCATGCCGGGTTCCGGCTCGAAGGCCAGACGGACGCCCTTGCTTGCGGCGTATTCGCACAATTGCAGGCAGCCGCTGGCCAGCCGGTGCAAATGATCGGCGAACGGCAGGGTCTCGCGCGGCGCTCCCGACCAGAAGCTGACGGCGTCCGCTTGAAGCACGTGCCCGACATCCACGGCACGACATAGAAAGTCAAGCCGCCGTTGCCGGTCCGCCGGGTTGCTGCTCAGCAATGTCGGCTGGTGCTTGTTGCGCGAGTCGAGCAAAAAGCGGGCGCCGGTTTCAATCACACAGGAGAGAGAAAGCTTGTCCAGCAGCTTTCTGGTCTCGGCGAGCCGCGACTCCAGGTTCGGCTCGAACGGATTGAGATGCTGATAATCCAGAGTGATGGCGACGCTCTGGTAACCCAACTCGGCGAGAATTGCGAGCACGTCTTCGAGTCGATGGTGGGCGAAACCGTTGGTGTTGTAGCCGAAGCGCAAGATTGGTTCCTCTCGCCGACCTTTCCACGATTGTAACCCATTTGGCCATCGCTACAAAGAAGCTCGTCCATCGACGCGCGAACTTGTCCGTCGTACCAAGCAGTGTGCGGCGCAACCAGCCCCGAGGAGAATTCAATGTCGCGATTGTGTATCCTTGTCAGCCTCATCGCCACCGGTCTGCTCACCAGCGTTCGGGCACAGCGTCCCGTTGAATTGTCCATTCAGGGCGACATCGTCAAGCATCTGGATGAAATGCGGCCCGAACTGGTGACCATCAATCAGGAGATCTGGACGCTGGCAGAGATTGGCTTGCAGGAGCATCGGTCGGCTGCGCGCCTGGTAGGAACGCTCAAAAAGGCCGGCTTCAAGGTCAAGGAGGGCGTGGCCGACATGCCGACTGCATTTGTCGCGGAGTACGGATCCGGACAGCCCATCATTGGCATCCTCGCGGAGTATGATGCGTTGCCGGAACTGTCGCAGCAAGCCATCGGCTCGCGCAAGCCGGTGCCGGGACAATCGGCGGGGCACGGCTGCGGTCACTGCGCCCTGGGAACCGCAGCGGTGGGCGCGGCCATCGCTGTGAAGGAAGCGTATGACCGACACAAGTTGAAGGGAACCATCCGCGTTTATGGCACACCGGCGGAAGAGACGCTCATCGGCAAGTTCTTCATGCTGCTGGCCGGGCTGTTCGATGACCTGGCCGTATGCCTGCACTGGCACCCGGGCTCGCAAAACCGCATCACCTACAGCACATCGAAGGCGTGCGTGTCGGCCAAGTTCACCTTCAACGGCGTGGCCGCCCACGCTTCCGGCAGTCCCGACAAGGGCCGCAGCGCTTTGGACGGTGTTGAGTTGATGAACGTCGGCGCCAACTACATGCGCGAGCACATCAAGGAAACCAGCCGCATCCATTATGTGATCACCAATGGCGGCGGACAGCCAAATGTCGTTCCGGCCACCGCTCAGGCCTGGTACTTTGTCCGCGCCAACCGGCACGACGCCGTGGTCACGCAATTTGACTGGCTCAAGGAGATCGCCGAGGGCGCCGCCAAGATGAGCCGTACCAAGGTGCAGCATCGCATCGACTCGGAGTGCCACGAGTTGCTGCCAAACCTGCCATTGTCGAAGTTGATTCTCAAGAATTTCAAGAAGGTTGGCCCGCCGGGCTTCGATGACGCCGACCGCGACCTGGCGCGGCAGCTGCAAACCGCGCTGCGTACCGACTTTGGCCTGAAACTGAAGAAGCCGCTCAATGATACGATTGAAGAACTGCCCGCCAAGCCTTACGAGGACGGCGGTTCGACCGACGTCGGCGACGTGAGCTGGCACGTGCCAACGGGCGGCCTCTCGACCGCGTGCTTCGCGGCCGGCAGCCCCGGGCATAGCTGGCAAAATGTCGCCGCCATTGGTTCCCCCATCGGCCACAAGGGCATGCTCGTCGCCGCCAAGGTGCTCGCCCTCACCGCCGTGGATCTCATGCAAGACGCCAGGGCAATCAAAGAGGCTCGGGCCGACTTCCAAGAACGCATGAAGGATCGCAAGTACTTGACAATCGTGCCCAAGGGACAAAAGCCGCCGAAGGCAATCCGCTGAAGCAGCAAATCACAGCGCAGTGCAGCACTATTGCACATGTCGGCGACCTCGCGACTCTTGCGGGATCAATGTTTCGTCGGAGTTGCCAGGTGACCGCTGTTCGCAAATCATTTGCGCACAACCAGATGTAGTACAGGGATCTGGAAGAACCAAATCGCTCTGTTTTGGCACTGGATTCGCACGCAGGTTGGTGGGGTATTCAAGGATGGGCCTGGTTGTTTTCGTACCTGGCGGAAAAGTGGTCATGTTCACATCCACCGCGGCCCCATCGACGTTTCGAATTCGGTGTCGGGCCGGGATCGACAAGTTCGATCGGCCGTGCCGCTTTCATGCGGCGAGGAAGCTGTCGGTTCTCGACCGCTGCATGGAGGGAGATGCCGATATCGCCTGGCGGCGTGACGACGCCTTCGATGTGTTTGTCGGACGCCTGCGGCTGGCAACGGTGCGCGGAACCCCGCTTGACCGGATGACTTTCAGTAATCTGCTCCATCAACTTCGCCGCTGAGTCGCCCCGGCTCACGCCTTTTGCATCTTGCTCTGCCATTCATCAAGCAGATGCCCGATGTTCTTGAATGAGAAATCGATGTTGGCGAGTTCGAGGCCAATCTCGGTGGCCTTGGCGAAGTCACCGGCCTCGGCGTATCCCTGGGCCAGTTGAAACATGATTTCCTTGCGCAGGGCATCATCGCCGGCGTTGAGGTATTGCAGCGCTTCCTCGAAGTTTCGTTGCGCAAGCCGCCAGTTGTTGCGATTCTTGAAGCAGTAGCCGAGGTAAACCAGCGATTTGCCGAGCAGTCGTGGATCACTGCGACTGGCCTGCAGTTCGCGGATGGCCTCGTCCACGGCGCCGCCGCGCAACAGTCGCATGCCCATCTCGAAGCGATGGATCATCTCGGTCGGGTAACGGTCGGCTTTCTTGCGAAACAGCTCCAGCTCGCGGGAGTTGATTTCGATGAATAGCTTGGCACGAATGTTCAGCATCTCTTCATTGGCAGGATCCTTACGCAGTTTTTCCTCGGTGAGAGCCAGGTCCTGCTTGAAGGGCTCGATATCCAGTTCAGCGAGGGCGAGCACGATCTCGAAATTGTTGCCGGTGGCCTTGGCTCCCTCGCGCAGGGCCTCGCGCGCCTTGTCGAATTCTTCGGCACGGCGATAGACCGTCGCGAGATGCAGATACGAATTCGGGTTAGCCGGATCGGCCTGGATGCGGGCGCGAATGCCGGCCGTTTCGCGGGCGCAGCGCGATTCGCTGGCGTTCGGGCCGGCGCCGAGCGGCGTTTCCGGGGCCGTCGCCTCGACGGCGGCCACGGACGATTCAGTCTCCTCGCCCCGCTGGATTGCTTCTTCGTAGCGTCCCTTCGCGATGGTCGCGGAGGCAGCCAGGTCCTTGGCCTTGTGCTGCGCCTCCAGGTCGCGCGGGTCGGCCTTGCGCACAAGGCTCCACAAGGCAATGGCCTGTGTAAAATTGCCACGCTTCTCGTACAGCCTTGCCAGGGCGCGGTTCACGTTCGGGTCATTGCCATCCTTCTGTCGAGCCTGGTCCAGCGTCCAGATGGCCAGGTCGATCAGTTCCAGGGCCGCAAACGACTCTGCCATGATGAGCTGGGTGCTCACGTCCCAGGGATTGGAGACGAGGATCTGCTCGGCATGCTCGAGGACGCCAATGTGGTCTTCGCGCCGCCGCGCCTTGCGCAGCCGCATCTTGGCTGGGAGTGTACTGACTGCTGCCAGCGAACTGCCGCGCATGTTGTTCTGATACTTGGATTTCACGGTCTGGCGAAGGGTCTGGCGATAGATGATGCTCGCCGGATCGAGCTTGCAGCAAGTGAGCAGCAGCTGAATGCCGTAATCATGGTTGCCTGTGGTGATGACCTGGTTGGCCCGCTCAAACTGGCCCGCCGCCACGCGGCGCTGCTCGGCGGTCAAGCGGGGCAAGCGGGTTGGAAGTCGCTCAGGCATGCTGACAATGTCCTTGCTGGGATCATCGCACCGAAACGCGCGGCTCGGCTCAATCGTCTACCTAGGCTATCATACACCGCCCAATGGGAAAGGGCACGGGACTCGCCGATTCAGCGCCCGCGGTCCCGGCGAACCCTTGCAGGGGGCGCTTCATTCGTCTTATACTCATGACAACAGTTTCCGGAGGTCATCCACCAAGGGTCATGAAAACCATGCGATCATTGTGCCTTGTGCCTGCCCTGGTTCTTTGTGGATTCATGCTGGCGTTGCCACGCGGCGGCACGCAGGAGACGCGCTTGCCGAGCGCCGACGACGTGAAGGCGTTGCAAGCGAAGTTTCGCAAGGAGCGTGACAGCCTCGTGCAAAACGGCGGCGCCAGGCGGTTTCTGCCCGTGCTGCTGGACAGGGCCAACGAGTTCGGTAAGCGTGCGGACGACGCCTTGACGGCCGGCCGGTTCCTTCAGGCGAGCGAGTTGTTCCGCCAGGCACGCTGGCAGTTGCCCTACCAGTCGCCGCAGGTGCCCGACAATGTGCAACGCATTCTCGGCAACCTGCGCCTGCGCCACGGCCAGGAGATCTACGACGTTGCCTTCAGTCCGGATGGCCGGCGCCTGGCCACCGCCAGTCGTGACCGCACCGTCAAGATCTGGGACATGGAAAACGGTCACGAACTCCTGACGTATGCGGGCCATGGCGACAGCGTCCGTTCCGTGGCCTTCAGTCCCGACGGCAAACAAATCGCATCCGCCGGCGGCGAGGCGGACATCAAGCTCTGGGACCCGAACACCGGCAAGGACGTGCGCACCATCAAGGGCAAGGGCGCTTATGTCACGAGTCTGGCATTCAGCAGCGACGGCAAGTACCTCGCCGTCAGCAACGACGACAAGGCCGTGCGACTGTATGAGGTTGCCAGCGGCGACCTCAAGCGCGAGATGAAGGACTTTCGGCTCATGGTGCAAAAGGTGGCCTTCAGCCCCGATGGACAGATTCTGGCCGCTGGCGTCGGCGACGGCCAGCTACGGCTCTGGGAGTATCCCAAGATCGTCGAAAACGTCAACCACCCGGAGTACTGGGCCCGCCAGGATTTCAACGGCGCCAGCTACCACGTCGCCTTCAGTCCGGACAAGCGTACGCTGGCGCGATGCGGGCCGGACGGGCTCAAACTTTACAACACGCCAATCCCCGGCTCGGGTATCGTCGTCAGCGGTCATCGCCTCTTAATTCCCACGCCGGCCAACAATCCGCTGCAGCGCTTCACCTGCGCGGTCTTCAGCCGTGACAACAAGACGGTCTTCACCGGCGGACTCGACGGCCTCATCCGGTTGTGGGACCCTGAGACAGGGCAATCGCTAGGCGTCTACAAGGGACACAATGGCGCGATCCGGGCGCTGGTCTTCCATCCGGCGGGAACGCAGCTTGTCTCCGCCAGCGCGGACTATACCGTGCGCGTCTGGCCTTTTGACATTGTCCTGCAAGCCCGTGACTTCAGCGGGCATCAGGGCCCCGTCTGGTCGGCAGCGCTGAGCCCGGATGGCCAGCGCATGGTATCGGCCAGCGCCGACAAGACCGTCAAGATCTGGGACCTCGTCAGCGGCAAGGTTGCCCACACGCTGGAGGGCCACGACGCCGGCGTCACCGTCGCGCTGTTCAGCCCCGATGGCAAGACGGTGCTCTCGGCCGGCGGCGACAAGATGCTCCGTCTCTGGGATGCCGACACCGGCAAGGCGATCCGCGTCTTCAAGGGGCATGACGGCACGGTGACGGCTATCGACTTCAACCATGATGGCTCGCGCATTGTCTCGGGAAGCGTGGATCTCAAGATCAAGGTCTGGGAGACGGGCAGCGGCAAGGAACTGGCCAGCATCGAGACGCCTGCAGTGATCGCCGCCATCGCCTTCAGCCCGGACGGCAAGCAGTTCGCCTCCGGGCATGTCGATCAGATGATCCGCCTGTGGGACGCGGCCGGCAAGGACCTGAAGGATGTAAAGGAGCAAGCGAACTGGCTGGCGCACGGCATCGCCGTCAGCGGACTGTCATACAGTCCGAACGGCCAGTATCTTGCTTCGTGCGGCGCGGACCATCTCGTCCGCGTCTGGCCACTGGTCACGCCGGGACAGTCGCCGATTCCGCTGTCAGGGCATAGCGGGCCGCTCAGTTCGATCGCCTTCCGCAATGACAACCAGCACCTGGTGTCCGCCGGGGCCGATCACATCGTCAAGCTCTGGAAGATCGAAGGGGCCACCGGCAAGGAGACGCAGAACTTCCGCGGGCACACCGACTGGGTGACGTCGGCCGCCTTCAGCAAGGACGGTTACTCCATCGCCTCGTCGTCGGTCGATCGCAGCATCAAGGTGTGGGAGATAACCAGCCGCGAAATTCCGCTGCTGGCCGAGCACACCGGCGCTGTTCAGGCCATCGCCGTCAGCCCGGACGGCAAGTTCATCGCCTCCGGCGGCACTGACCGGTCCATCAAGATCTGGGACCGTGAAACGGGGGCGGAGAAGCTCACGCTTCATGGCCACACCGACAATGTGCTGTCAGTCGCCTTCATGTCGAGCGACAAGCTTGTGTCTAGCGGCGACCAGAATGATCGCAGCATCAAGCTCTGGGATCTGAAGACAGGCAAAGAGCAGCCGTTGCCGCCGATCTTCAAGAATCTGATCAATCCCGTGCCGTTACTCGCAGTCCCGCCCGGTGGCAAGAAGATCATGGCCTGGGTTCCCGGCAACGAACGTTACACCTCGGTGACGGCATTCGACCCGGCCGCCGGCGTGGAATTGTTCACGTTCAACGATCCTCCCAAGGGGGCGCCGCCGCGAAACATCTATGCCATGGCCTTCACTCCGAGGTGCGAAAAGGCTGTGCTGGGCGGCAAGGATGGCAGCGTCCGCATATTTGACCTCGACAAGAAGGGCGAAATCGTCCCTGGCGGCGACTGGTTCGTTTTTGACAAGGGCGTCGGCCTCGGCGATCTCGCCTTCACGCCCGACGCCAAGAAGCTGATCGTCGGCAGCGAGGCGGGCGAATTGCGCATCTTCCAGATCGATGGGCGCAAGCTGTTGCACGCTTTCAAGGGGCACAAGCAGCGCATCGGCGTCTGCCAGGTGTCGGCCGACGGCAAGCGCTTCGCCACCGCCGGCTTCGACAACATCGTCAAACTCTGGGACGTGGACACCGGCAAGGAGCTGCGCTCCTGGAACATGCACATGCTGGTGCAAGAACGCTCTGCCTTCGTCTACAACATGGCCTTCACTCCCGACGGCAAGGCACTGGTCACCGGCAACGCCAATTCCAGCTTGTTCATATTGGATTTGCCTTGAACCGCAAAATCATGGATAATTCACCAGGTCTGGCTCGTTCCAGGCAAGGCGTGAGGGCGCACCGGCCTGGAGGCCTAACATTTGAGGAAACATCATGCCCCGGATCATCGGCTGCCTTGCTATACTTTCCTTTGGCCTGGCGATGCACCACGTGGCGGCCGGCGAGTCCAAGGAGGATGTCAAGGAGGCGTTGCAGGCCCTGCAGGACTACATCGGTTCCTGGAAGGGCAACGGCGCGCTTGAAAGCGACCGCACGCTCTGGAAGGAGAACACCAACTGGGGCTGGCGCTTCAAGGGCAAGGACGCCTGGCTGACGCTTGACTTTCCGGTGTCCAAGCATTTCAAGAAAGGCGAGATGCGCTTCCTCCCCGACAAGGAGGCATACCAGCTCACGCTCGTCGACCTGAAGGACAAGAGGCTGATCTTCGAGGGCAAGCTCAAGAGGACGACTCTGACGCTGGAGCGCAAGGACGCGGAGTCGAAGGAGACGCAGCAACTCAAGATGAATCTCGCCGGCGGAGGCGTTCGCTCCATCTACACCTACTCCGTCAAGCCGGAGAACCGCACGCTCTACTCCAAGCGCTGGCAGGTCTCGTTCACCAAGGAAGGCGAGAGTTTCGGCACCGCTCAAAAGAAAATCGAGTGCATTGTCACCGGCGGCCTGGGCACGATGCCCGTGAGTTTCAACGGCGTGACTTACTACGTCTGTTGCAGCGGCTGCCGCGACGCCTTCAACGAGACTCCGGAGAAGTTCGTCAAGGAGTTCTTGAACAAGAAGAAGGGCAAGTGACCTGGCTCGTTCGCGTGCTAGCGCTTGACCGCCAACACCCAGGTCAGGCTCTTGCCGTCGGCCACGACATGCACTGGCGTGAGCCGGCCAGTTGCCGTGTCCACCCGATAGACAATCAGCTTGCCGTTGCCCTCGCCGGCGCCGAAGACATAGCGGCCGTCCGGATCGATCTCGACAGAGCGCGGCGTCTTCTCCGTCGGCGTTTGTCCGAGGGGCGTCAGCTTGCCGGATGCTGCATCGATGGCGAAGCCGGCCAGGCTGTCGTGTCCGCGGTTCGAGACCCAGACAAACTTGCCGCTCGGATGCACCTTGACCTCGGCCGTGCTATCCTTGCCTGACTTCTTGTAGTTGGCGGGCAAGGTGGACAGCGTTTGCGATGGCTTCAAGCCATTCTTCGGGTCGAACTCATAACCGGTGATGCTGAGACCTGTTTCGTCCGACGAGAAAGCAAACCTGCCGTTGGGATGAAACGCCAGATGCCGCGGTCCCGCCTTGTCGGCGCCGCCGGGGGCCTTGCCGGCCTCCGTCAACCTGCCCGTTTCGCCATCAAACCGAAACTGATAGACAGCGTTCGGTTCGACGTGTGGCACAAAGACGAAGCGATTGTCCGGACTGAGCGCGATGTTGTGAGCCGTCTTGGCTGTCGTCACTGTCTGCACCGGCGGCGAGATGATCTTGCCGTCGTCATCGATGCGGTGCACCACGACCTTGCCTGCGGCATACGACGCGGACAGCAGCCAGCGGCCGGTGCGGTCCGTGCCGACAAAGGCCGCGTTCTCGCCCTTGGGCAGTTCCACGGTGCTGATGAGCTTGAGTTTTCCAGTCGCCGCATCGAGAGAAAAACTGGCCAGCGCGCTGGTGCTGCGCAGTGAAGCCAACAGGTATTTTTTGCGCGGATCGACCGCCAGGGAGCCTGGCGTGCCATCGACGGCGACGGCATCGCTAGCGGTCAACGTACCGTCCCCGGGGTTGAGCCGATAAATCTGAATCTTCTGCTCGGGGGCCATGGAGACGTAGAGAAACGTTTCGGCATGTGCGGCCATTGGAACACCCAGCATGAGAGCCAAGATCAATCGCATCGGTGGTTCTCCGCGACGTCTCATGTCAAGACACCGGCGCCCGCATACGCAGATTGCAAGACGCGTGTCCTGCTGGTGTACGAAATGAGGGGCGAGTTTCCCACCATCTGACCATTGCTTCTTGGAACGTGTGACGCGCGTGTCATGTGACCGCGTCGTTCCGGCGGGTGTAAGAGCGGTCTGCGAGATCACTACGGGCGCGGCGTGCGTGCCGGTGGAGGCTCGGCGGTCTCGAAGGGGTCATGTGCAGTCGCCGCATCGGTGAACAGGCCGTAGACGCGGCGGACCTGCGCGAAACTGTCCGCCGGAGGAATGGGAACAAGGCAGGGAGCGAAGCCAGCCTGACGCAGTTCCGCTTCGCAGTCCATGGCGGCGACGACATAGCGCGGTCGTTCGCCGGCTGGCGGCAGGCCGCGCGTCGTCCAGGCGCTCTTGATGGCGCGACGCGTGTAGAATCGTGCGCGGGCGGCCAGGTTCTGAAAGATACGCACGTCCGCCCCGGACTCGACCGCGTGGTTCAGCGCGAGAAAGAGTTGCGTCTCTTGACGATACGTATCGGTGCGCTTCAGCCACCGGGCATGGACGTAGCCGTAAACCGTCCAGAGCAACACAAAGAGTGAAATCAGTGCCAGACGTTGCCGCCCATGGATACACGCCTGGCCTGCCAGAACGGCCAGGCCGGCGCTGAGCGTACCGACGATGGCGATTTCCCAAGCGATTGCCGATCCCAGCCGCGCGTGCAGCGCTGCACCGGCGACCGAGGGCAACGCCAGCGCAACCGTAAACAACAACCGGCGTGCACGCCAGTGCCGCAGGCGGGAAAACTGCCTGACCCACCAATGCAGGCCTTCGGCGGCCCAGAAGGCGCATGGCGGCAACGCATGGATCAAGTAATGGTGATGCTTGCCGCGCGAGCAACTGAGCAGGACCGCCGGAACGAGCAGCCAGATCCATAGCAGGCGATCCAGCCCGGCCACGCGGCGTGCCTGCTTGAACGATGACCACAAACCCGGCATCATGGCCAGTGTCCATGGCAAGACCTGCCAGGGCAATGTGCTTGCATAGTACCACGCCGGCTGACTGAAGGTCAGACCGTGAGCGGCCCGGCCCAGCGAGTGCTGCCACCAGGTCGCCATTGCCTCCGGATGCACCTGCATGACGAGCAGGGGCCAGGCTGCGGCGAGGGCAATGAAAATAGCCCAGCCGGTGGGATTCAGCAGGAACCGCCAGACCTGACGAGAGCGTTGAGTCAGCGCCCAGCAGATGCAGATCGCCAGCACCAGCGCTGCGCCGAAGAAGATTCCTTTTGCCAGGTTCGTGAGGCCGAGGAGCACAAAGAATATCAGCGACTGGCGGCGTGCCGCGGCTGGATGGATGCAGAGCGTCGTTTCATGGCGGACAAATACACACAGGCAAGCGCTCGTCAGCAGCCAGAGATAGATATCGGCCTCGGCCAGGCGCGCATAGGTAATGAACCAGACCGAGGTGGAGACGATGAGCCCCACGAGCAATCCAAAATTCCGGCCGCGCAGCCGAGCCGCCAGGCTTGCCAGCAGCAACACCCCCAGAATCCCGCACGCGCCGGACGGCAACCGGGCAACTCGCTCGTCGATGCCGCCGCACAGCCAGCCGAGCGCGGCGATCGCCCAGTGCGCCAGCGGCGGCTTCTCCAGCCACGGCTCGCCGCACAGTGTCGGCGTTAGCCATTGCCCGCTGGCCAGCATCTCGATGGCGCCCTGGACTACGGGCGCTTCATGCGAGGTCAAGGTGCGCGCGGAGCCAAGATGCCAGAAGATCAAACTGCCGGCGAAGATCGCCAGGATAGACAAAGATCGCCAACCAAGGCCTGTCGGCGTCGCGAGCGAGGATTGAGCGTTCATTTTTTTCCTCGACGGAGACCGTCCCACGCAGAAGGTGTATCCGAGATCAGGCCGCTTGATCCAGTTCCTGTCGAACAGCAGCCTCGGCGAAGACTTCCGAGGTGGCTCGGCCTTTCTTGCCGCGCACGCCCAGGCTGACCAGCACCGAGCGGCGTAACTGCCGCAGGTGGACCGCAAACATGCGATGCAGCTCGATCCAGGCGGGACGCCGGCCGGTTTCGCCCAGCAGCCAGGCCTGGTCCGGGCGATGATGTTGAATGTGTTTCGACAGGTGATACAGGTCAGCCTGGATCAAGTTGCGCAAGGCGGCCTGCGCCAGCCCGCTGCGGGCCATGCGCTCGTTCCAGAGTCCGAAACTGACCTGGAAATCGATCAGGTAAGGCAGGCCATCGTCACCGACGAGGATATTCTCGCGCTTGTGCAGATCGACGTAAGCGAGATTGCGTCGGTGCATTTCGCGTAGCAAGGCCAGCAACGCTGGAAAAAAATCATCGCCGGGCCGTTCCTTGCGGGCCAGCGGATGGGCGGCGATGAATTCGTGGCCCATGGCGTTTTCCAGCCATCGACCGCCGCTGAAGATGGGCCCGCACGCCGGCGCTACGCCCGGCAGGCCTGCCAGCCGGCACAGTGCCAGCGCTTCGCGCCGGGCCAGGCGGCGTCCCAGCCAGGAAGTCGGCACGCCGAATATGGGCTGCACACGATTGAACTTGCAGACCACGCTGCGGCCGGCGCCCTCATAGCGCGCGGTTGCCGCCCACGAATCGTGCTTGTAGATCTCCGCACGCGCGAAGCAGGCGCCATCGATCATGATTTCCAGTGGCGGATCCTGCTTGCCCAGAGCACGAAGCAAGGCCGGACGTGGTTTTGACGTGTGCCGCATGAGAAGATCCGGAATGACTCCAGTCAAAGAAGAGTTCGGCCGCTCAAGCGCGGCGGGCCATAGCAGATGTCGACGCTCGATACAACGTGAAGTGCCTGCGCGGAGTTGCGCCAGAGTCGACCGACAAGCCGAACGCGCGAGGCTGGGTCGCCTGCCGGTGCCGCGCTGATCGGGGTAAATCGCGCAAGCCATGCAGATGGGTTTGGCACGAGGTGTCAACCAGTGGCGAGTGTCAACCGAGGCTCGGCTGACTGGAAAGCCTGGCATACAGGGCACTAACTTAAGATGATTGTTTCGTAGGTCCCTGAGCAGCGGTCGGCGGTGGGAGGGCGAGGCTCCTGCCGAGCCGTGGAGCGACAATAAGCAAGCGGGTTCACGGCTCGGCAGGAGCCTCGCCCTCCCGAAATTCGGTCCATCCACTGCTCAGGAACTTATGAATTGGCCAACTAGCGCCGGTCGTCCAGCGTCTGGCAAGCGAGATGGAGACGACGTTGTTCGCCGGGGGTAAGGTAGGAATCCGCGGCCAGCTCGCGGGTGTCGCGCAGCCAGCGCTGGGCCTGTTGTTGCCGGGCCAGGTCTCGCCAGATGAGGTGGAGGTACCAGCAGGGCCGGGCCTGCTCGGGCTCGAGGTTATGGGCGCGAATCAAGTCGGCTGCGGCCTTGAAGTAAAGACCTTCTGCCGGCAACTCCCCGTTCTGAGACTCGGCAGTCGAGCGCCGGGCCAGCCAGTACAGGCCCAGGCCGCGCTGCAAGTGAATCTGGTAGTCGTCCTCGCGGCCCTCGGCGAGTTCGACGAGCCTGCTATGAGCATGAACCAGCAACGGCAGCATCTTTTCGCCTCGCTCCTGGGCGACGGCGGCGAAGCGTTCAAACTCGTCGCGCGCTTCCGGAAGGCGTTTCAGCTGCATGAGCAGCTCGGCATACTGGGCCCGCAGGCTGACATGATTGGGATGGTCGGCGATGTGCTTGGCCAGAAAATGACAGGCGCCAGCCTCGTCGCCGCGCTCCAGGCAGCCCGCCGCTTGCGCCAGGTCGCTGACCGACTCCTGGGGATTGGCCGCAGTTGAGGCCGCCACGGACAACTCGTTCCCGGCACTGGCCAAGGCCAGCGCATTTGACCCAGGTTCAGGCAACAACACCTGGCAACCGGGGCCCAGTAACGCGACAGCCACGCACAGTCGGCGCATCATGTCAGCGCACTCCCTCTGAGATAACAGGCGCGCAAAAAGCCATCAAAGTTGCTATCGCCGGTCCAGCCTGGCAAATTGAATCAAAGATATCGATTGAAGGAGCTCACGGGCCCCGCTCGTGGTCGCTCCAGCCGTGCCAGGGAGTTTCCCAGGCCTGCCGGAATTACTGCCTTCGCGCAGCTTGCTTGCCCCTGTGGAACATCCGGCACAACCGGCAAACATTTCCTGAATTGACTGACTGGAATAGCCGATAAACCCAGCAGCCTTCGGCCATGCCGCGCGAAGGTGGGACATTTCATTCCGCGGGGGATTGCGGGTGCGAAAGCCGGTCACGAGCACGTTGACGGAGCAAGTGCTGGTACGCAGCCTGCCGGTGTGGCTGGCGCTGGCCATCGCCCTAGCTCTGGCGCCTGGCTGTACTCGGCACGTGTTCATGACGGAGAAAGTTTACGAGGACGCCACCAACCGGCTCTCTTACGACCTGGAGAACAATCCCACGGCGGGCGTAATGCCGATCAGCGCTCCGGTCGCGGCCCCGCCCACCGCCGATTTTCCCGAGCGTCCACCGCGCTTCATGACGCTACCCGAGGCCATCGCCATCGCCCTGGAGAACGGCAACGTCAGCAGCCAGGGCCAGGGCCTCTCTGTCGACGACCTCGTTGGTCTGGGGCGCGGCCCATTGAATGCGCAGAGCCAGCGTGTGCGCGTTCTTGCCCTGGCGCCGGCCATTGCCGAAACCAACATCGAGGCCTCGCTGGCCCGCTTCGATGCCAAGTGGATCACCACCGTCGGCTGGACGACGACGGACAACCTGGTCAATGGCCTGGCAGACTTTCAGAACGGCACAAGTGCGACCGTCAACTCCACGGTGGTCAAGGCTTTTGCCAGCGGCGGCATCATGAACGTGTCCGCCGGGGCGCTCAACCCCGGGCCATTCTCGGGCTCGTACACGAACCTGCGCAATCCTCCCAATGGCGTGATCAACAACGTCTATAACATGCCGATCACGGTTGGCTTCGAGCAACCATTGTGGCAGAACTTCGGCGTCGGCATCAACCAGTTGCTCAACCAGGTGGCGCCAAGTCAGGGCATCACCATGCCGGGCCAGGCGGCCGCCTATTTCAACAACAACAGCCGTCTGCCATTGACGCAAGGGCCAAGCTTCGCCGGCCTGGCCACGCAGGGTATCCTGCTGGCGCGGCTGCAGTTCGACCTGCAGCGCGCCGAGTTCGAGCAACAGATCAATCAACTTCTGCAAAACACCGAGGTCGCCTACTGGCGGCTCTACCAGGCCTATGGCCAGCTCTATAGCTGGGACGAGGCGCTCAAGACCGCGCTCACCGGCTGGCGCTTCACCAAGAGCAAGACCCAGCAGGAACTGGAAGGCACCGGCGCCCAGGAACTGTTCCTCACCCAGGCGCTCTATGAGGAATTCCGCGGCGAGCGACTGAAGGCGCTGGGCCAGGTCCTGGATGCCGAGCGCAACCTGCGCGGCATCCTGGGTCTGGCCAACGAGGACGGTTCGCGGATCGTGCCCATCACGGCGCCGACCGTCGCTCCCTATCAACCGAACTGGGAGGCCGCCGTGCAGGATGCCCTGGCGCTTCGCCCCGAACTGATCATGGCTCGCGAGAACCTTCGCAATCAGCAGTTCACCCTGGAAATCACCAAGAACTTCCTGAAACCGGATCTGCGGGCTACTGGCTTCATTCAGCCTACCGGATGGGGTACGCGGCTCGACGGCAACGGCACGATGAACGAGACGATCAATGGCACGGTCATCCCCAGGACCAGCAATGCCTTTCGGTCGCTGGCTCGGGCCGACTGGAACAACTGGACCGTCGGCATGACCTTGAACGTTCCGCTCGGCTGGCGGTTGGAGCACGCCGCCGTGCGATCGGCCCGCTTGCAGCTGGCCCAGGCTTACTACGTTCTCGAAGACCAGGAAGAAAAAGCCAAGCGTCTCCTCTCCAAGGAATATCAGAAGCTCAACGAGTTCTACCGACGCATCGAGATTGCCCGTGCCGAGCGCAAGGCCTACGAGCAGACAGTGAAGGCGTACTGGAAGCTGATCGAGACGCAGTTTGGCAAGCAGTTCAGTCCCGGCAACCAGGCCGTGGTGGATGCGGAACGTCGGCTGGCCCTGGCCCGGCTCAAGGAATATGAGGCCATCGCCGAGTACAACTCGACCCTGTGCCGCTTCGAGTGGTCCAAGGGAACCATCCAGCAGTACGACAACGTCGTGATCGCCGAGGGCGCCTTGCCACAGATGGTGCAGACGCGGGCCGTCGAGCATGAGCGGATGCGGAGCATGGCCCTGGTTCTTCAAGAACGGGATCGCGGTCCTGGTCCGGTTGATCAGCCCGGCATGGCCTTCCAGAACAGCCAGGTTCCCGTTGACGTTGCCGCGCCGCCCAGCGCCAATAGTACCAACCCCGATAACACCAGGCTGGAACCCATTCCGGTCCAGCCTCGTGAGTTGAAGAAGCCCGAGACGGTACCGCAGGCGCCTCGCGATATCAGCAATCCGGGGGCGGAACCAGTCAAGGACCTGGCCCCTGGCAAGCAACCGATGCAACCTGGCAATTCCAGCAACACCGGCAAGCCCGACAAGTCGGAAGCAGCCCCGAAGAGCTTGCCGGCACCGAAAGTTGATGCGGGTTCTCGCAAGCTGGAGATTCCCACTCGGCCCGTCGAACCTCCACAGGCTTCGCCTGGCACGTCGAATAGCAAACCGTCGAATGGCACGCCGTCGAATGGCACGCCGGGTACGATTGTGCTGCCGGAGGGCGACATTCCGGGGTTGTTCAATGTGCCGCAACGGCCGACAACGCCCGAGTCCGGCGGTCGGCCCATTGCCGCGCCGCCGACAACCGGCCCCGCACTGCCCGGTTCACCCATCGGTCCTCCTCCTCCGCTTGGCCGGCCGTGATCGAATCCAAGGCATTGACACCAGGGCGGACAACGGTTACGGAGCGGACACGCATCCCGGTCGACGGCTAGACACGAATGGACAGGTGAGCCGCCTGTCCTTGCGGGGATTGGCATGAAGTCCATCTGCTGTATTCTGGCGATCTTGACAGCGCTTGCCGGTTGCGGCAGATGGCGGCGCGAGCGTCAGATCGTGCCGTGCACGACCTGCTGCGTGGCGGTCGGCCAGCCGGCGCCGGAGATCACCGGGCAGGACATCGACGGCGCCCCGATCAATCTCAGCGACTATCGCGGCAAGGTCGTCGTTCTCGAATTCTGGGGACACTGGTGAACTGCGTGTCGCCGGATGTACTCGCACGAGCGGTCGCTCGAGCAACGTCACGAAGGCCGCCCCTTCGTCTTTCTGGCCGTCAACAGCGACGCCGATCGCACGCAAGTCAAGCAGATCCTCGCCGAGGAGAATCTAATCTGCCGTTGCGTCTGGGATGGCGGCGGCCCGGAGGGCCCGATCGCCACTCGGTATGGCGTTGAGCGCTGGCCGACCACCTTTGTGCTCGACGGCAACGGCGTCATCCGTTACAGCAACGTGCATGGCCCGGAACTCGACCAGGCCGTCGAAACGCTTCTACAGGAACTCGAACGCCGCCAGTGACGCGCGCCTACTTGCCGAGCCGCAACGGAATTCGCAAGAATTCCAGGAGCAGCGACGGCACCATCATGTCCAACGCTATTCTGTTCATCGGCCACGGCACTCGCGACCCCGAAGGCGTCGCCGAGTTCTTGCGCCTGGTCGAGCTCTGCCGCGAGCGCCGGTCAGGAGTGATCGTCGAACATGGTTTCCTGGAACTGGCCGAGCCGTCGGTCAGCGAAGGTATCGAACGCTGCGCGACGCGCGGGGCGACAGCCATTCAGGTGCTACCGAGTATCTTGCTCGAAGCCGGCCATGCGCGGCGCGACGTGCCAGCCGAGATCGAGCGTGGCCGGCAGCGTTTCCCAGACGTCGAGTTTCAACTCGCCACCCCACTGCGCTTGCATCCGCGCATCATCGACCTCTGCCAGTTACGCATCGAGCAAGCGACGTGCGACATCGAGCCCCGAGATGCGCAGTTGCTTGTGGTCGGCCGCGGCAGCACGGAGCCGTCCGCCAACGACGACGTCGGCCGTCTTGCCGCCGTGCTCGGCGAGCGACTGCACTTCGCCGACGCCTCGGCCTGCTTCATCGACCTGGCCCGGCCGGCGCTTGCGGAGGCGCTTGTGGGAACAGATTGTTTGGTCCGGCTGGTCGTCCTGTCATTTTTGCTGTTCACCGGAACGCTGGAGAAGCGTATCCGGCGGCAGATAGACGAGTTTGCCGCGATCCACGCCAGCCTGAAGATCATCTACGCCGGCTACCTCAACGCGCATCCGCTGCTCCTGGACGCGTTTCTCGAGCGTGGGGCTTGAACTGTCGCGAACAGAACCTGGTTCGCATCTACATGGACGGCTCACGAGAACGGTCAGGCGGGGCCGGCGATCATTTCCTCGGCCGCCGCACGTCCCTTATAATAAAGTCATCATGCCCGAAATCGTCGAACGCGTGACGGTGTTCTGCTTTGCCGCCAGCTATGTGCTGGCGCTGGCGATGGAGGTCTGGCATCTGCTGGCGCCGCGGCCGATTCAGCGCTATCTCGCGCTCGGCTTCGGCGGCGCAGGGTTGCTGGCGCACAGCATCTACGTCCTCGTCCAGCCGTTGCAACTGACGGCGCCGTTCGGTGCGCTGGTGTTTCTGGCGTGGATCCTGGCGGTATTCTATTTCTATGGCAGCATCCATCATGGCCGGCTGGCCTGGGGCGTGTTCGTGTTGCCGCTGGTGCTGGGGCTGATCGGCCTGGCGGAGGCCCTCGCGGACGGGCCAGGCGACAACCAGGACTTTCTGGCAACGTTGCTGTCGCCGCGCGGCGAGCGCTTCTGGGGCGCCCTCCACGGCGCACTGCTCTTGCTCGCCGGAGTCGGCATCAGCGTCGGCTTCGTTGCCAGTGTCATGTATCTCGTCCAGGTATATCGACTCCGTGCCAAGCTGCCGCCGGGGCAAGGCATGCGCTTGTGGAGCCTGGAGCGGATCGAGGAGATGAACCGCCGGGCCGTGCTTTGGGCTTTTCCGCTTCTCACAGCCGGGCTCATCGTCGGCATCGCATTGCAGATTCAAAACGGCGTGAGCATGAGCGACTGGAACAGCCCCAAGATCGTCAGCACGATCGGTCTGTGGCTGGTATTCGCGATCCTGCTGTATCTGCGTTACGGCGTCCACGCCCGCGGCCGCCAGGTGGCAATCCTGACCCTTGTTGCCTTCGCCGTCCTGTTGCTGGCCCTGGCCTCCCCCGTGCACCCTAGCCACGGAGGCGGGCCATGATGCTCCTGGTGGTCGGCTGCAATTTCAAGAACACTCCCGTCGAGGTGCGCGAGCGTCTGGCTTTCACTGGGCCAAGGCTGGCGCAAGCGCTCGACGAACTCAGCGCTCGCTACGGCTGCGAGGCGGTCATCCTGAGCACCTGCAACCGCGTGGAGATCTACCTGGCGCGCAATGAAGCCCTGGTGGCTCCGGACGCGGAACTGATCGCCGAATTCCTGCTGGAGTTTCACGGCATCCGGCAAGAAGAGGCGCGACCGGAATGGTATCATCACAGCGGCCTCGCCTCCGTCATTCACCTGTTCCGAGTCGTCGCCAGCCTGGATAGCCTGGTGATCGGCGAAGGCCAGATCGCCGGCCAGGTGAAACAGGCCTACGAGACCGCCCAGGAGCGGGCCGCCGTCGGACCGACCTTGCACGCACTGTTTCAACACGCGCGCATCGTCGCCAAGCGTGCCCGCACCGAGACGGGCATTTCGCGCGGCCACGTGTCCGTCTCCAGCCTGGCCGTCGATTACGTCCGCCAGGTGTTCGACCATTTCGGCGACAAGACGGTGCTGGTCATCGGCGCCGGCAAGATGGGCGAGCTGACCTTGCGCCACCTGAAGGACTTGCAGCCACGACAAATCCTGGTGGCCAATCGCAGTCCCGAGAAGGCCGCCGAAGTGGCTGGCGGTTGCGGCGGCCGCGCCGTCGCCTGGGACCAGCTCGACGACGCCCTCGCCCAGGCCGACATCGTGTTGAGCACGACGGGAGCGCCGGAGCCGATTGTCACACGCCGGCGCTGGAACGACGTGCTGGCCCGGCGCAGCGGCGGCACGGTCGTCATCCTGGACATTGCCGTGCCGCGCGACTTCGACCCGCGCATCCACGACGGCGACCGCACCTGCCTTTTCAACATCGACGACTTGAAGAAGATCCGCGAGCAAACACTCCAGGAGCGGGGCAAACATGTCGCTGCCGCCGAGGCCATCGTGGCCCAGGAACAGCGTCGCTTCCTGGCCAAATGGACGCAGCGCCAGCACGTCCCCATCATCGCCAAGCTGACGCGCGACTTCGAGGCACGCCGCCAGATCATCGTTCAGCAGCTGTTCCGCCGCCTGAACGGCAAGCTCGGCGACGAGGATCGTTCCTACATCGAGGGCGCCTTCCGCCTGTTGCAGAATCAATTCCTGCACGGCCCGATATCGGCACTGGCGGAAGAGGCCCCCGAGGAGAATCGCCACACCTTGCGCGACGCCCTGCGCAAGCTGTTCCGGCTGGAGGAATGATTCGCTGAAAGCCGCTCGCGCTGGCGTGTGTCCCTATTTCTTCAGAGGCAGTGAATGCGTCGCTGCCCGTGCAAAAAGCTCGTTGTCCTCGTCGCCGTGGCAACCGTGCGCGAGGAGCAGAAAACCGGCGAGCATGAGTACGATCAGCCGACCAGCAAAGCGCGCGATATTGCCAGGCGATGGAGAGACGATGGGCGGCACTGCCTGGAGGCTGGCCGAGCTTGATGGCAGTGACGCGAGAAAAATCATTCTGGGTTCCCCGGTTGCTGAACGATGCGCGCTGGCCATTGTATTGTAAATGTCATGGAGGAAATTGTCGTCGAGCAAGGGCTGTTTGAGCGCGTGGACCGGCAGGCGCCGCGACTGCTGGCCCGTTCGCCCAGTTTTCAGGAGGAATGGCAGCTCGATGCTGAGAGCATGATCCTGTCGTTCGGCGACCGGCCGCCCGGAGTCCGCTGCCCGCTGGCCGTCTTCGCCTATCCGCTGGGTAACGAGCATGTGACCATCGCGCGCGTGGCCGACCGCCTGGACGGCGAGAATAGCGCTAATGGGAAGCCGACGTCGCTGTTCCTGTTTCAGGTGTTGCCGCGCGATGCTTACACGCACCTGTTCGGCGACCCGTTCGCGCTGGCAGCGCGACTCCCGCAGACCTGGGCAGCAGCAGGCGAATTGCCGGTCTGCCGGCTGCCGGCAGAACCGCTGCCGCCGCGAACTGTCGAGGAAGTCCGCCAGGTGCTGCGGCGCATCAAGGGCAAGCCGTTGTCGGAAGATCGTGAGCCGGTAGAGGCGGAAGCACTCACCATCGATAACGCGGAAAGTCCCGCCTTGCTGGGCGGAGTGCAGGTTCTCGTGGACGGCGGCCGGCTGGCCTTTGAGCGTCCCAGCGCGGAAACCGGTCTCATTCCCGCCCTGTGGCTGCTGCTCCCGTACAGCACGCGGAACCAGCTGTGGCCCGCCAGCTTCGCCTTCGGCAATGCGCTTGGCTTTGATGCCCTGGTCGTGCCGCGCGCCATTGGCAGCGAATACAACGGCTACACCAGCGAGGAGCAGGCCGCCGTGTATCCCGAGGGGCGCTATGAGCTGAACCTGCAGATCGCCGTCGAATCCGGCGACCAGCGACAGCTCGATGCCCTCTTTGAGCGGCGCAGCTGGCTGGAGACCTGGCGGCTGGCCTTGACCCTGCTGGTGGGCTTCACGGTGCTGGCCATTCTCTCACGGGTGCTCCTGTAGACAAAAGGGGTGTTGTCTTTTTGCCAGTGGGCCCCCGGCAACGAATGTCGGATTGTCGGCCGGCGACGTTACCTGTCATCTGGGAAAGGGTTTCGACCATGGAGCATGGAGCCATGGAGCGGCGGCGGTTTCGTTGCCGGGGTGCTGCGAGGGGGGTGGCAATGCAACGAATCGGAGTCGGTAAATGAGGCGTGAAGATATGAACGATAAGTCAGGCGAGCAGGTACTGGTGATGCCCACGCGCATCCTGCATGACGCCGGCGTCTTTCAAGGGTTGATGACGCGCGTGGAACAGTACCTGCCGCGGCTGCTGGACCCGGCCCATCTGCATTATCTGCCGCGCGCCCAGGCTGAGGCGGATCCGTCGTTCAAGCAGATCATTCCCTATGCCGTGCTGAAGTGGCGCGACCAGCTTTTCAACTACGTTCGCGGCAAGCGCGCCAGCGAGACGCGGTTGCAAGCATTGCGATCCATCGGCGTCGGCGGCCATATCAATCCCGGCGATGCGAGCCTGTTCGACAGTCCGTATCGCGAGGCCATGCTCCGGGAGCTGGCTGAGGAAGTGCGACTGGAAACGACCTATGAAGAACACTGCCTGGGGCTGATCAACGACGACAGCACACCGGTCGGGCAGGTGCACCTGGGCATCGTGCATCTTTTCGAGCTGGCGGAACCGCGCGTCGAACGTCGCGAGCAGGGGCTCACGAAGGCCGGTTTCACGCCCCTGGCCGAGCTACGGCAGGCACGCGGCGCGTTCGAGACCTGGTCGCAGTTCGTCCTCGATAGCATGTGAACTGCGACGTCCTGGCGCCGCCATCGCCCCTGACAATCCGACTAACAGTTCGTAAGATGCAAAAAACCGCGAACGAACGAGGCGGGGTGGGCGTAAAGCCAGCAGGACTCGCCTCTCGGGCAACAACAAGCTGGAAAAGCACGGCGTCAATCGCCGGGCGGAGAGCGCATGGCCACCAATGACGTAGTCGTCGAAACTCGAAAACTGACAAAGGTTTACCGCGATTTCTGGGGCCGGCAGAAGAAAGTTGCCCTCCGCGCCTTGAATCTCCAGATCAATCGAGGCGAGATCTTTGGCCTCCTCGGCCCCAACGGCTCGGGCAAGACCACCACCATCAAGCTTCTGCTGGGATTGCTTTTTCCCACCGAGGGGGATGCGCTTGTCTTCGGTCAACCATCCGCGGAGGTCAAGAAGAACGAGCGGATCGGCTATCTTCCCGAGGAATCCTACCTGTATCGCTTCCTCAACGCCGAGGAGACGCTGGATTTCTACGGCCGGCTGTTCAAGCTCGATGCCAATGTGCGTCGCCAGCGTGCCCAGAGCCTGATCGACATCGTTGGCCTGTCCGCCGACAAGAAACGTGTGCTGAAAGAATACTCGAAAGGCATGCGGCAGCGCATTGGTCTGGCGCAGGCGCTGATCAACGATCCGGAACTGGTCATCCTCGACGAGCCCACGTCCGGCCTCGATCCGCTGGGCACGCGCTGGATGAAGGACCTGATTGTCGAATTGCGTGAAAAGGGCAAGACCATCATCATGTGCAGCCATCGCCTGGAAGATGTGCAGGATATCTGTGACCGTGTCGCCATCCTCTACGAAGGCGAGCTTCAGGAGTTGAACAGCGTCAAGGTGCTGCTCGAGGACGTTGACAAGCTGGAGTTGCAGGCCAGCGGCGTGCAGATCAACGAGGATCTGCGCCGCGACCTGGACGAAGTGATCCGGCGGCACGGCGGCAAGATCGAGCGCGTGGGTCATCCGACCACCAGCCTGGAAACGCTGTTCCTGCGCATCGTGGCCCAGAGCAAGGCGCATCCGGGAAGGCGTTACCTGCCGTCGGTGGATGGCAACAAGCCGGGTGACGAAGCCAGGCCTGGGTCGGCCTCGGCCAAGATTGAAGAACACGTCAAGCGGGCCTAGACATGGTTTTCGCGACGACTTTCGTGCTGGAGCAGGAACCCTTGCAGTGGTGGGAGTTGCCCGCCGCCATCAAGGGCTGGGTGCAGATTGCAGGCGCCGTGGCCGCCTTTGCGCTGGCCATCTTTTGCCTGGCCTATGCCATTCGCAGGCCGGCCTATGCCAGCAAGACCTGGTCGAGGCAGACCCGGGGCGTAGCGCTGCTCATCGCACTGTGCGGCGCCTCGTACGTCCTCGCCTTGCTGGCCGTGATCGGCCGCGGCATGGGTATCGGCAGCGCCGCCAGAAACCCCGGCCTGTTGCAGGCGCAGCCACCGCCGCCCGAGCCCGTGGGGACATTCTCGGGTCTTGTGGATATTCTCTTGTTCGTCGCCGGGCTGTTTGCCATTCTGGCGGTCACGTTGCCTCTGCTGGTCGACCTGTGCACGCGCATTCGCTTTGGCCGCGTCCTCGCCATTGCCCGGCTCAGTGTGAAGGAAGCAGTTCGCAGCCGAGTGGTCTGGGTTTTCGCCAGCATGGCGATCATCTTTCTGTTCGCCGACTGGTTCGTCCCTTACAAGCCGGAAGACCAGGTCCGCAACTACGTACGCGTGATCTACTGGTCGCTTGCGCCGTTGTTTCTGCTGACGGCCAGCTTGCTGGGCGCCTTCAGCATTCCGGCCGATGTCAAGAGCCAGTCGATTCACACCATCGTGACCAAGCCGGTGGAGCGCTTCGAGATCGTGCTGGGACGCTTCTGCGGTTACGCCGCGCTGCTGACCGTGGGTATCGGCTTCTTGACGGCGATCAGCTTGCTGTACGTGGCCCGCGGCGTCACGCCGCAAGCCGCCAAGGAGAGTTTCACGGCGCGCGTACCGATCTACGGCGACGTGTTGAGCTTCAGCGGCACGGGACGAACCGACAAGGGTGAGAGCGTTGGCCGGGAGTGGGATTACCGCTCCTACATCAGCGGCCCGCGCGTCAACATGCCACAGGCGCCCCGGCAATACGCTATCTGGTCTTTTGCCTCGTTGCCGGTCGGCTTCAGCGAAACACGCTTGCCATATTTCGAGTTCACCTTTGACATCTTTCGCTTGACCAAGGGACAGGAAAATCGCGGCGTCATCACGAATTTTTCCTTTGTCGACGGCCGCTACCAGCAGGTTCCGCAGTTTCAGGCGGCACGGGACAAGATGAGAGACGAACGCGCCAGAGCTCAGGACGCCCTAGCCAAGGCGGCCGACGCCAAGAGCAAGCAGGGATCGTCTACTGCTGCCATCCAGACCTGGCGGAGCGAACAGCAGGATGCACTCGAGGACTCCTTGATCGACAAGTTCGGCATCTACGAAGTGACCGCCGAGGTGCTGGATTACCATACCCAGGTGGTCGGCGGCGACGACAAGGACAAGGTTGGCCGCAAGCTGGCTCGCTTGCTCAACATGCTACAGGATCCCGCCCAGGTGAAGTCGCGGACACGCGAGGACGGCGCTACCTCGTTCCTCCTCAACGTGATGGTGAGCGTGGATCGCCAGAGTGCCGAACAGATGCTGGGCGTCGCCAAGCGTGACCTCTATCTGCTGGCGGCCGAGAGGCCATTCTGGCTCAACTTCATCAAGGGTGTGATGGGCATGTGGTTCGCAACGCTGCTCATGCTGGGCTTGGCAGTCGCCCTGAGCACCTACTTGAGCGGCGTCATCGCCTGGTTGTGCGCGCTGTTTCTGTTTGGCATGGGACTGTTTTCGGATAGCATTCGCCAGATTGCCGAGGGGACCAGCTACGGCGGTGGGGTGGTCGAGTCCACGGTCCGTATTCTCGGAAAGCTTCCTGGCGGCGCCCGGCTGGAGAATTCCCCGGCTGCCAGCGTCATCACGGGCAGCGACGAGGTCTTTCGCTTTTTCCTGCGCCTGTTCGCGCGCATCATTCCCGATGTCGGCCGCTTCGACCTGCATGCGTACGTCGCCAATGGCTACGACATCTCTTGGATGCAAGTGTTATTTCTCGATAACTTTGTCGTGCTGCTGG
Organism: Planctomycetota bacterium; assembly: GCA_016873095.1. Lineage (GTDB taxonomy): Bacteria > Planctomycetota > Planctomycetia > Gemmatales > Gemmataceae > VGYC01. The sequence goes on from VGYC01000034.1 coordinate 34,055, forward strand.
GTTACCTGCTGCCGTGGGCCGTGCTGGCCTACTACCTGATGAAGTATCGCGAGGTAGCTAACCCCATGTAATTCCTGGGGCAAGATTCCGGTCCGCTCGCCCCGGTTCGTTTCAGAAGGGCTGAATTGTCATGGCCGCCAACCCGTTCCAGCAACAAGCGCGCCTTCGCAAGCTGATCTACACCGCCATCATCGTCGTGCTGTTCACTGCCTCGCTGCTGTACCGCAAGCAGATTGTCGTGCAGCAGGCCAACGACTTGCAACTTCTGGAGACGTCGCGCGGCGAGGTGGAGTTGACGAGTTCGGCGCTGCGCTTGATCCTGACGGGTTCCCGTGGCCTGGCGGTCACCGCCCTGTGGAAAGCCGCGATCGACGAGCAAACCCGCCACAAGTGGAATGAAGTCGAGTTGCTCGTGGGCTCGATCACCAAGCTGCAGCCGTACTTCATCACGCCCTGGCTGTTTCAGAGCTGGAACATGTCATTCAACGTGTCCGTTGAATGTGACAAGCCGCGCGACAAGTACTATTACGTCAGCCGCGGCTTGCAGTTGTTAGCGGAAGGCGAGCGACGCAACCAGGGGTTGCTGGACAAGGAGGGCCGGCCTCGCTTTCCGGGTAATCCCGACATGCGGCATAACCTTGGCTTCTTCTACAAGCTCAAGATCGGCACCAGTGACGAAAAGAACGCGATGCAGTCGCTTCTCTACATGAGCACGATCGATCCCGTGGAGCGCGACCCGGAGACGCTGTGGGCGCCGGGAAAACAAGGACGCGACGTGGACCTGAACAAGTTCGCCAAGTTCTGCCGCGACCATCCGCGCTTCGTTCGCCGCCTGAACGACGCACTTGATTACACGACGCCCAAGGCCATCGTCGGCTTCTTGAAAGACAACCAGACGATTCCGACCCGTTTTTCGGAGAAAGAGCGCCATCTTTCAGGCGCGTCGAAGTTGCTTGAACGGACCGAGCAGTTTCCAATCCTGCCACCCAAGGTGGCAAGTTCCACGTTGCCCGTGCCGCTGCAAGGCTTCTGGCCGGACCCGGAATCCGCCAATCTGACCTCGGAGGTCATGGACGCATTTGTAGTTGCCCGTAGCTGGTTCTCCTACGCCCAGTTGCCATTGCCAGTTCCCGAAGCGAACATCGGCGCTGTTGAGCCGACCTTTAACCCGCTCAAGGAACGTTTGCCCAAGCACATGACGACGATCATCTTCCGCGGCTACCCAAGCCTTGCCCAGGAGGACATCGCCGTGCACCTGCAAAAAGAAGGCTGGTTTGACGAGGACGGCTGGGTCATCAGGGACTGGTTTGACTCGTTACCGGATGCCGATGAGTTTCGGGTCGGCGTGGAGCCGAAGTATCATTCCGGCCCCGCATGGAAAAAAGCGCACGAGCTTTATCGAGACCTCGGCATCAAGAACGGGCTTTATATCACTCCCGAGGCTCGTGCCGAGCTTCGCAACAGGGCGCTGGCTTACCAGAAACGATTCAGGGTCTCGCCGGGAGGCCGTGACCTTCACCCGGAGTTGCGGGCCGGCGCCATGGCCGACAGCTACAAGGCGCATCAAAAACTGGCCTGGAACGACCATTACCGCAACCTGACCAACTATGATGCCCACCTTTACGAGAGCGAAACGGAACAGGATTCGCGTGCCATCCACGCCCGCAAGGGATTTTTCAACGCCAAGCAGCTTGGTCGTGCCGGTGCGATTCCGCAGGCTCTTGCATCCTACGAGGCTGCCATTCCGGTTTGGCTCGAATTGCTCCTGGATTATCCCCGCTTCCGGCGCGTGCAATCCGTGCAGGAGGACCTCTATGAGGCGGAGTTGAAATACCTCTACTACCTGCAGCGCGACAAGGCCGCCACGCTGCGAAATGTCAGCATGCTCTTTGCCCAGCTGGGTTGCTGGCCGAATTTGCCGCCATTTGACACGCCATTCGACAGGTGGCTCAGCGATAGCCAAAAGCTGGCCATCATTCCCATTCGCATGTTCTTCGGCCCGCTGGATCGCGTCGTGCTGTTTGACGTGGACTACATGCTGAGCAAGTATCCGGTTCCGTCGCAGGAGGAGTCGTACGATGCCGAGTTCAAGCGCGTCGTGCTCACCTGGAGCCAGATGGGCCTGCCGTTTCCGATGTTGGTGTATCCCGGCCAGCAAGGCCGGCAGCTAAGTCATGCCGCGATCTGGCCGACCGACGATCCTCGAAGCGCCTGGCTGCCCATCATACCGGTGAGCACGATCGATATGGTCCGGCAACGAATGAACCTGCCGTCCCTGTCACCGCGCCGTCCCGGTATCAACATGCCTCCCCCGATCCCACCCGGTTCGCCAAAGATGCCCAACCCGGGAATGATGAAGCAACCGTAGTCGGCAACCCGCTGTCGCAGCCCGTTCAGCTCTGCCGTCCGAAGTACTCGCGCAGCTTGCGAACCGCCTTGTATTTTTCGTCGCTGACACGTTCCGTTCCGAGCGCCAGCTCGCGTGAAATGTCCTGCACCGACCAGCCGTCGAACGTCATGTCGATGATGCGGCGTTGGCGGTCGCTGAGGAGTTGTTCCGAAGCAAGCTGCACCTCGTCGCGTACTTCGGCCCGAGCCCTGTCGAAGGTGTCGCGGTCGTCATCCACAACGCTGGTGAGCGGCACCGTACGCTTGCGCTCGCGTGCAACTTGCTTCTTCACGGCATCGATGGCCCGGATCAGTTCGCGACGCTGCTCGCTATCGCGCGCCAGAAGCATTTGCCAGCCTGTGGCATCGACCGTTGTCAGCAGCCGGCTAAAGACTTCCTGCGTGCACTCGCCCCAGCGATCCGCCGGCAAGCGCGCGTTCCGCCAGCACGCAGTGCAGTAGCGGGCCACATTGTCGATGGCGGCGGGAGAGATGTCGGCGCCGGCATGGGCCGACGAACTCCCCATTGCCGAGATCGCGGTGCCCAGCACCATGGCCATCATGCACGTGCGCCGTCGACGGCCCGCTATCTTTGCGTTCATTCGGCTAGTCTCCACCCGCTTGCCTCGAATAGGCGAGTCCTGCATGATTCCATTATACATGGGACTTCTCGAGGGCATTTCCTCGCCGAGAATATGTAAAATCCAGATCGCGGGCCAAGATGCACCAGGCAACCCAATTTGCGCACGGTCATGCAACTCGCCCAGCCACTCACCGCCAGACCATCCTTTGGAAACGTATAACAACTACGGAGGCGGACGCCAGGTCAGGTGAATCAGGGGTGTGCGGACACTGGGTCCGGCGGCCCTGAGCGTACGTATCGATTTCTCACGGAGAGGCGATGGCCCGTTTCTTCAGCGACTCGCAGCTCGATGCCATGGCGCGGCACTTCGATCTGCATGGTTATTTGCGCGTCGAGCACGCCTTGACGGCCGATCAGATTTGCCGCCTTGACCAGGCCGTGGACCGGCATATCCAGGAGTACCCCGACGACTGGATGGAGCTGAGTGACTCGTTCCGTGAGGCGATCGACGTCCTCCCACACACGTCTGCATTCGACGAGGTGCTCGAGAGCCCGCTCATGATCGAGATCCTGCGGACAATCCTGGGTGACAACCTCACCTTCGAGGAATTCGCCATCATGCTTCGCAACCCAACGGCCAACCTCAATGAGATCAAGGGCTGGCATCGCGATATCGTCCGCGACTACGAACGCCGTCAAGAGATCTTCGCCGTGTCGGTCATGTGGTATCTGACCGATGTGTCGCCGACCGATCACTGTTTCTGCATCGTGCCCGAGTCGCACAATCGTCTGATCGACCTCAACCCATGCGACGTCGCCAATGACTCCGGCGTCGATCTCATCGGCCCGGCCGGCACGGCCGTGCTGTTCCACGCCCGGGCCATCCACAACGCCCGCCTCAAAAAAAACAGCACGCAGCGGCGGACCTTGCAGGCCTACTTCTCGAACCGCCTCGACCAGCGTACCAACGAGTGGACCAGCATTCCTCCGCGACTTTATCAGAAGTGCGATCCCACCTTACCGCCCTATTTCTATGCGAAGTGGAATGTAACCAACATCCAGGACGGCGTCGGCAAACGCCCAGCCGATATCGCTCCCGGGCTGCCGATGACCGAAGTCATCAAGGAAGTGCAGCGGCGCGGGAAGTTACAGATGAAGGCTGACGGGCCGACAAGCGCGTAAAAGCCGTGCCGAATCCGCAGGGCAAGAGCGCTCAAAGTCTGCAACATCGCTCGTTGGTGAGACCGAACAGGATGGGGCGATTGGTTGGTGCCTGCTTCGTCATCATTCGTTGGCCACGTCTCCTGGGTATGGCTTTTCGCGACTACGGGAATAGTGCTGCGCAAGTGATTGTCCGAGGCATGGCGAAATACCGAAACATGCTGTATTACTCGACTGGCATCAAATGTGCTTCTGATCCGCCGGTGTTGAAAATGCGCGGCTTCGGCCCGATCTGGTTCAAGGAGTTGCCATGCGCCGAGCGGATTCCCTGGTTGCCGATGTTCCCCTGACCGTGGCGCCACCCGTGCGAAGGATCGGAGGCGTTCCGGGAAAAAATCCAGACGGGTCGGCATCTGCAACCAGCGTCGGCGAGATGGAAGACACAGGGCACCCCAAAGAAGGAACACCGTCAGCATCGAAGCCAGAGCAACCTGAGGTGCCGGCCGCACCGGAGAAAATCCTCGTCATCGACATCGGCGGCACCAAGGTCAAGATGATGATGACGGGTCAGACAGAGCCAATCAAGTTTCCGACCGGACGAGAGTTCACCCCAGCGCGGCTCGTTGAGTTGGCCAAAAAATACAGTGCCGCGTGGGATTTCGATGTTATTTCCATCGGCTATCCCGGGCTCGTCGGTTCGCTGGGGCCTCGCTCCGAACCGGGCAATCTCGGTCCCGGCTGGGTTGGCTTCGATTTTGCGGCTGCTTTCGAGAAACCGGTCAAAATGACCAATGAGGCGGCGATGCAGGCGCTGGGCAGCTATGAGGGTGGGCGCATGCTTTTTCTGGGATTGGGTACGGGCCTTGGCTCGACCTTGATCACGGGACACATGATCATTCCACTCGAACTGGGGCAGATGATCTACGATCGCTCACGGACCCTTGGCGAGGTCCTGGGCCGCAAGGGCCAGCGGCGACTTGGAAAGAACAAGTGGCAAAAGGCTGTCAACAGGGCGGTGACAGCACTCATGCATGCGTTTCTCGCCGACTATGTCGTGATCGGTGGCGGCAATGCCAAGAACGTGGAGGAACGCCCTCCGGGCGCCCGGCGTGGACATAATCTGACAGCCTTCCGAGGCGGGTTCAGGCTCTGGAGCGTCGAAGACATCTGGATGCTCGCTGCCCCTGGCGAGGACTTTGCTGACCCCGTGCCCCAGGAAGCGCTGCGATTGCGATAGCTTCTGGAATAATCTTCCTGGCTCACTCGTCGAGCGTCCGGTTCGCGACGGGGCGCGCTGACCTCCGCGCGACTCAAGCGTATCGATATGATGGTTGCTGGTGAACGACATTGAATAATCACGGAAGCATTTGTGTCCACAAACGGGACGAACGACGGTCTACAACCGGTTTCATTCTCGACGCTGGCGGTATGCGTAGCCGAAGCCCGGCAGCGGACGCTCTATCTTGGTCCTGACCTTCGCGACGATCAATTCCTCGATTCACGTCTGGCCATCGTCAATTCGCAGATCTGGGAAATCGGTCACCGCGTGCGGTCTGACGAGTGGCAGCGGCGCAAGGTCCAGACAGACTTCCGCGTTTGGGAGGTGCTATCGTGAGGATCTGCCTCGTGACGCCGGCAGCCCCGGGTTCGCTCAAGGGCAACCGGGTAACGGCAGAACGCTGGGCCCGATTCTTGTCAGAGCTGGGTCATCACGTCGAATTGGCAATTGATTATTACGACCAAGAATGCGACCTGCTCCTGGCCATGCACGCGTTCAAGAGCTATCCCGCCATTCGCCGCTTTCGCGATCAACGTCCTGCCGATCCGGTGATTCTTGCCTTGACCGGGACGGATCTTTATGGCGACATCCGCGAGCGAGGACCGGCAGCCGAAGCGCTGGAACTGGCGACACGGCTAGTGCTCTTGCAACCGCTTGGCTGTCTAGAGTTACCAGCGCACATGCGCGACAAGGCTCGGGTCATTTACCAGTCGGTCGCGCCGCCGACCAGCACATCACCGACTCAAGGTGGTTCTTTCGATATCTGCGTCATGGGCCATCTGCGACCGGTCAAGGATCCGTTTCGCACGGAACAGGCCGCGCGGCTGCTGCCGGACTCTTCCCGGGTCAAGGTGTTGCATGTCGGTGCCGCTCTCAGCGCCGACATGGGGACACAGGCGCGGGCCGCAATGGCCTCTAACCGCCGCTACGCATGGCTGGGAGAGTTGCCTCGGACCGAGGCGCTCCAGTTGCTTTCGCGGTGCCGCCTTCTGGCGTTGACTTCGACCATGGAGGGCGGCGCAAATGTGATCTCGGAAGCGGTGGCGCTGGACGTGCCAATCGTGTCCTCGCGCATTGCGGGGTCAATCGGCCTGCTAGGAGAGGACTATCCTGGTTATTTCCCGCTCGGTGATACGAAAGCTCTGGCTGACCTCTTGTTGCGCGCTGAAACAAACAACGAATTTTACAATCGACTCGCTGACTGCTGCCGGCAGCGTCGTCCACTGTTCGACCCGGACCGCGAGCGCCAGAGTCTGCAAGACTTGCTGAAGGAGCTGGTTGCAGACGACATGGCCACGGCCTTGGGCCATCCAAAGCTGTAACAACATGCCCACAAAGTGCCGTGCGCACAGGGCGTGAATTTCAGGTCAGCGAAGGCTCATCATTCCGCCACCGTGACCTTTACCTTCCGGCTCCACACCTGCTCGCCGAGTCGCAGCGAGATGGTGTACTCGCCGGCGGCGACGGGGCGGTAGACGCCTTGCGGCGTGCCGGGCTGGGTGAGCCGCCACATGATGCGGTGCAGGCCGGGAGTCCGAGCGGCCTTGGCGTTGACCAGCGTCTTGCCGTTGCTGTCCTTGATGGTGAGCATCGGCGGCGTCGGCAGTTCCTCCTTGACGTGGTAGTAGAGCGCCGCGCCGTAAGGTGGGTTTTCTCCTGCGAAGTTCTTGCTGCCGAGAGAAAGGAGAGAGCGCTGCCGGAACGCAGTCGCCGGCTTGATTTCGAACAGATGCAGCGGCGCTTGCAAGATCTCCTCACTGGCCTCTTGCAAAGGCGACAAATCCATGATGTAGATGCCACGCCCGTGCGTACCGATGACCAGTTCGCGATCGCGCGGATGTACGACCAGGTCGTGGACCGGGACCGTGGGCAGGTGCGGCTGCTTGTGCCATGTGCGTCCACCGTCGCCGGACAGGAACAAGCCGAATTCCGTGCCGACGTAGAGGAGATTCTTGTTGCGCGGATCCTCACGGATGACGTGCACCGGTCCGCTGGGCGGCAAGTTGCTTGTCAGCGGTTTCCAGGTGTTGCCGTGGTCCGTCGTCTTGAAGACGTAGGGGGCCCGGTCGTCGTTACGATGCCGGTCAATGGTCAGATAAGCCGTGCCTTCGGCGAAGCGCGACGCCTCCAGGCGCGTGATCCAGCGCGCGGCGGGAACTGCTATCTTGTCGGATAGATCGAGCCAGTTTTCGCCCCCATCCCGCGAGATGTGCACCCGGCCATCGTCGCTGCCCGCCCAGAGCAGGCCCGCCTTGAGCGGCGCTTCGGCGAGTGTGGTGATCGTGTGCCCGGTGTTCTTGCTCGGTCCCGGCTCGCCGCCTGTCAGATCAGGGCTGACGATGCTCCAGACATCGCCACGATTCCGAGAGCGAAAAACGTAGTTGCCGCCGTAGTATACCGTCTTCGAATCGTGCGGCGACAGCAGGATGGGACATGACCAGTTGAAGCGAAATTCCAACATGTCCGCAGGGGGCGGCGGCTCGATGTTGCCCTTCGACTTCTTCTTTCCCTTGCCGGATGCCAGTCGAGGGCGGATGTCGCTGGCGCTGCCGGTGCGCACGTTGATGCGGCGAAAAATGCCATACTGCCCCTCGGCATAGACGGTGTCCAGGTCGTTTGGGTCCGGCTGGCAGTAGTAGCCGTCGAAGCCGAGAATCTTGAACCAGTTGGCGACAGTCACCCCGGCAGTGTCGTGTGTGGCGCTTGGCCCGCCCCAGCTACCGTTGTCCTGCAGGCCGCCGTAGACGCGGTACGGCTTGCGCATGTCCACGCCTATCGCGTAGAACTGCCCCACCGGCAGGTTCAGCAGATGCTCCCAGGTAGCGCTGCGATCGTAAGAGAAGTACATGCCGCCGTCGTTGCCCAGCACCAGGTGATGCGAATCCGCCGGATTGATCCACAGGGCGTGATGATCGGGATGCACGCCCTTGGCGGCGGTGCCGGAGAGAAACGTCTTGCCGCCATCCCTGGACAGATGAAACTGGATGCCGAGGACATAGATCTGCTTGTCGTCGGCGGGATCGACACGAATCTGGCCGTAGTAGAAGGGCCGCGGACACAAGGAGTTCAGCTGCGTCCAGGTTTCGCCCTGGTCGTCGGACCGGAAGATGCCACCGTCCTGTGGTCCGATGCTGCGCTTGGTTTTCTCACCGTCGGCATCGACATCCTCGCGGAATTTCAGATTCGCCTCCTGGCCGGCGGTGGTGGTCGTCGTCTTGGCCGTCTGCACGACGGCATAGACGATGCGTGGGTCCTTGCGATAGACGGATAGCCCGCAGCGACCGAGCGCGTTGGTGGGTAGGCCGTTGGTCATTTTCTTCCAGGTGCTGCCGCCGTCGACGGTCTTGTAAAGTCCGCTGCCGGGGCCGAACTGTACGGCCGGGTTGCCGCCGGAGAAAGCGTCGCGCCGCACCTGGTACGCCGCCGCGTAAAGAATTTTAGGGTTGGATGGGTCCATGATGAGATCGACGAAACCCGTGTCCTCGCTGATGAACAGCACCTGCTGCCAGGACTTGCCGCCGTCGCGTGTGCGATACAGACCGCGCTCGCGATTCGGTCCCCAGAGATGACCGAGCGCCGCGACGTAGACGATGTCCGGGTCGCTGGGATGGATGACGATGCGGCCGATGTGATGCGAGTCGCGCAGTCCCATGTTGGCCCAGGTCTTGCCACCGTCGGTGGACTTGTAGACACCGTCGCCCCAGGAGACGCTGTTGCGGGCGTTGGCCTCGCCACCACCGACCCAGACGATGTCCGGGTTGTCCTGAAAGACAGCGACGGCGCCGAGCGCCACGGTTGCCTGGCGTTCGAATACCGGCGTCCAGGTAGTGCCGTTGTTGATCGTCTTCCACAGTCCGCCGGAGGCGCTGGCCACGTACATGATGCGCGGCCGCTTTTCGTAGACGGCGATGTCGCAGATGCGGCCGCTCATGTTGGCCGGCCCGATGCAGCGCGGCTTGAGGTCTTGCAGGAAGTCGGCAACGTGGCTGCGCGCTTCGCCGGCGCCCAGCGGAGCGAGGTAGAGCAGCAAGATCGCGGTCGTGAACAGCCATCGAATGACGCCGAAAGGCAGGTCGACCATGCAAGTCATACACACGCTCCGTGAACGCGAAAGGGAAGATCGCCTCGTACTGTGTTGCATTCTATAAATGAACTATGGCGGCATAAGCATGTCCTGCGTAGGCGACGCTGCCAGCGTCGCTTCCGCGAAGGGAACTCCTCATGAAACAGCAAGCCATTTTTCTTGCTCTGACAACATGCGCCTTCGCATCAGCTTGGGACAGCCCCGCCGGTGAACCTGCTACCAAGCGCAACGCCGAATGGGTCCGCAAGCGCGTGCAAGCCTGGCAAGCAACCAAGGCGGAGCGTGCCTTCGACCAGATCGGCTGGGCTGCCAGCCTGCGGGAAGCCCAGCGGCTAGGAAAGCAACACCAGCGGCCGGTGTTCCTGTTCACCTATGACGGCGCCAGCCTGTCCGGCTACCGTTGCTGAGGCGGCGCCTCGGCCATGAGAGCGAGTTCGCTCTCCAGCGCGAAGGTCATCAGCCTGCTCAACAGCTACTTCGTCCCCATGCACATGAACAATCAACAGGCCGAATCCGAGCCAAATGAAAAAGCGGCACGGAACCGGATCTATCGCGACGCGCTGGCCGCGGGTCTGAAGGCCGGCAGCGTGTGCGCCTACATGGTGGCGCCCGACGGACGGCCTCTCGCCGTCGCCCCGCTGAACGATTCACTGGCCACCGACCCGGAGCGCCTGGCCGGGCTCATGGAGCAGGTCATCCGCGAGTTGAAGGTCGCCAAGGGTGATGCGCTTGTCAAGCCGTCGCCTCCGTCCGCTCCGCCGGCCGACGCCGATGCGCTCGTTCTGCATGTCGTGGCCCGTTACCTGGAACGCCGGGGGAAGGACCTTGTCCCCCATGACGTCAAGGAGGTGCTGGGGACAAGGAAGGCGGGCAACTGGGGCAACCTGCCCTCGGAAGGCTGGGTTGTGCTGAGCAAGCCGCAATGGACCAAGCTACTACCACCAGGCGACGTTGCCCCGAATATCACCTGGGAACTCGACAAGAAGGTCACAGCAAGGGTGCTGAATCACTTCTACCCGCCCACCGAGAACACCGACCTGGCGAAGAACCGCATCGACCAGCAGACACTGCAAGCCCGCGTGGAAGCGATCGACAAGGGCGTCGCGCGGGCCCGCCTCGAAGGCCGGCTGCGGATGAAGCATCCCTTCTATCACAAGGACGACAACTACTTCGTCGAGGCCGACCTGGTGGGATATCTGGAATTCGACGTGGGCAAACAAGCTGTGCTTTCGCTTCGCCTGGTCACCGACAACGGTCGCTACGGCGTTGACGGCAAGAGCATGCAGCCATTTGGGGCGGCGGTGCGGGAAGTGCGGGCAGCGAAATGAGGCGTCATGAGCAAACCCGAATGGTTTCGTCGCAGCACTTGGAGCGACACTGATCGCGAGGAGTTCTGCGACCGTCTCAAGCGCAGCCGCGGCGCCGGGAGCAAGGCGCAATATCTGCGAATCCAGGCTGGTCACCTTGCAGAAGCTGGCGACCACGCGGGCGCGATCGAGCTACTCGATCGAATGCTCACAGAGTTTCCAGAAAAATTCCAGCTCGCGATGGCCCATGCACAGAAGGCAGAGTCGCTGGCAAAGCTAAGCCGGATCGAAGCCGCGATCGAAGTATATCGGGCAGCGTTGCAAGCCGAGCGAGAGTTCCCTACCGTTCGAACTAATGCGTGGCTTGATTTTGCCCAGTTGGTCGTTGAAGGCCAGATGCATGCTTTATACTCGGAAGCATCGCAGATATTGCAAGAGTTCCGCGAAGAGGGCGATCTCAAGTTGCCTGCCTTGGAATATCGGTATGCCGCGATTCAAGCGAGCCTCGCCGATGCACGTGGCGACAAGGCATGCGCAGCGGAGTTTGCCAGACAGGCACTTGTAGAAGCCGACAAGGACCATTCCGGTTTGCGGTATCACCCAACGGTCGGGCTGGTTGGCTCCGAACGCGATAAGTTCGAAAGCCGGCTGAGGGCTCTGGCCAGGAGCTAAACAGGCTGAATCCTATGTCCGAACCTCTCCGCTTCATCCCCCCCGAAAGCATCATTACCGGCTGGGATTTCAGCACCGGCGGCGTGAAGTGCCTTGCTTTCGACCTGCACGGCAACACCGTCGCCGACGTTCGCCTCCCCACCGACCTGTGGACGAAGGGCGGCGTCTCGGAGCTGAATCTCATGCAACTCGAGGGCCAGGCGCATGCCAGTGTGCGGGCCATTGCGGACGAGCTGGCGGAGCTGGGCCGGCTGGAGCATTGGGTCGCGGGCGGCATCTCGGCCACGCATCACACGGCCGGGCGCATCGACCGCTATCGCAACCAGGTTCGCCGGGCCATCTGCTGGAACGACCAGAGCCTGGCCCGCTATCACGCCGTCGGCCTGGAACGGCTCGGCGGCCAGGCGAAGGCCCGCGAGCTGATCGGCGGGCCGTGGGCGGTGCGCTACTCGCTCAGCCATCTCGTGAAGGACGAGAGCAAGCTGAAGCTCAGGGACTGGAAGGCGACGGAAAAGATCCTGACGCACGGCGCCCTGGCCGCCGGCTACCTGACGGGAAACTTCGATGTCATCAGCCTGTCGTCGGCCGCCTCGACCGGCATCTGCGATCTGCGCAGCGGGCAATGGTGCCAGGGCATGCTCGACGCGCTCAAGAAGCCGGAACTGCGCGACCTCGCCTGGCGGCAACTGCCGCGCATCATCGACCACGCCGAGCCGATAGGGCCGCTCGCGGAATCTCTTGCCATCGAGGCGAAGCTGCCGGCGGGCGTGCGGCCGCTCATCTTCCCGACGTCGGACGATCAGCAGGCCGGGCTGGTCGGTGGCGGCGCCGTCGATGCTGGACAGATGGCGATCATCCTCGGCAACTCCGCTGTCGTCAATTCCTCGTCCAGCAACCTGCCGGACACCGACGACCTCGACGCCATGCGGCTAAGCTGGGGCCCGTACCTGTGGATGCGCTGCTACACCAACGGCGCCCAGTTCCTCGACCGCGTTGTCGGCAAGAAGCCGAACTGGGACAAGCTGGAGGAACAGGCTCGCGCCGTGCCGCCCGGCTGCGACGGCACCATGGCGCTGCCGTTCGTCTTCTCGGAGCCGTCGCTGGGAGTGAAAGAGAAGCGCTTCGCCTGGCTGCCGTCGCCGCCGGCGGAGCCGGGCAAGAAGTTTCGTGCCGCCCTGGAAGCGCTGGCGTATCTCATCGCGCTGGGCGTGCGGCCGCACGTCGCGGCCGGGCAAAGCATCTCGCGCATCACCGTCTCCGGCGGCATCGCCCGCAGCAAGCTGATGTGTGACATCCTGGCGACGGTGCTGAACCGCCCGCTTGAACGATTGCAGTCAGACGAAGGTCCCGCGCTTGGCGCTGCCGTCACGGCGCTTGCGGCGCTGGAAACACACCGCCGCGCGCAGCAGCAACATGCCGTGCCGTACACGGTGGCGGATGCCGTCGCTCAGATGGTGCGCTTCCGTGAGCCGGCGGCGCCGGTGGCGGAATGGCAAACGGCGTACGACAACGGGCTTGCGGAATTCGAGAAAGCGTTGCGCGCGGACTGACCGATGAGAGTCGAATCTCACCAAGCTTGCATATCTTTGTGAGGAAGTTCCCACATGCTCGTCAGGGAATGCGAGGCCATCAACAACTCCGCCTATCAAGGAGTTTATCGTGATCGCATTCCCTTCTTCCCTGGGCCGGGTGCTTGTAATCGTTACCCTTCTCGGTGGTTCCGAACTCCTGCACGGTTCGGAACCCAAACGGGAGACGCGTGCGTTCGAGATGGAGACAATCGAGGACGGCATCAAGGTATTCACCGTGCCGCTCGGCAAGGACGCGGGCCTCGCGGCATTGTTGCCGGCTTCTCCCAGGGCGCTGCCCAAGGTCATGTCCACGTCGGAGTTTGCGAGCATTCCGGAAGTCAGCCTCGAGGAACCGCTGCCAAAAGCGTGGACGAAGCGAGAAGCGCTCGAGCAACTCGAGTTTCGCTTCGCCAAGGTGAACTACTTCGGTTTGCAGAGGACCGACGGTTTCGTGCAAGCGCTGCTGGCGCATCGCGCGGACCTGGCGGGATTGCCCTTCAAGATGGGCATGGCATGCCGTCTGTCCGGAGCGAGGGCAACGGAGTTCGCCACGGCGCTCGGCAAGGTGCGAAACGCGGAACGCTTGCCGGAACTGGCTGACGCGCCGCCTCAATCAATGGTTGCGGCCATGATGCAGATCCACGGTCCCAGCGAAAAGCAAGCGGAGTTGGCCCGCAAGCTGGCGACCGTGCCGCACGTCGAGGCAACGCGTGCTCTCGCGAAGCTGGCGTTGTTCTCTAGTCCTCAACCAAGCGAACCCGGAGGCGTTTAGCAGCGGAGATTTCTGAAAAAACTCGAAACCCCTGGCATTTTCGGGAGTCTGATAAGTATCTCAAATATCGTTCACCCGAAGCATGGAGGGATTTCGA
>VGYC01000035.1 GCA_016873095.1 Planctomycetota bacterium
GCCGAACCGCGAGAAGGCCCGTGAACGGGCCTGATGCTTTTCTGTCGTCTGCGACAACCCGCCGTGAACGGCGGGCCTAAACCGCTTCGCGGCAAGCCCCGTGAACGGGGCTAAGAGGGGCTAAGAGCGCAACAATCCCATGACGAAGTCGATTGCGCCTCTCGCTTCAATCTTCCATGCTTTTCATCAGCCCAGGGCGAGGCTCCTGCCGAGCCGTGGCGTAACAATTACCAAGCGGGTTCACGGCTCGGCAGGAGCCTCGCCCTCCCGAATTCGCCTATTTGCTGCTCAGGGACTTATGAAATGGCCATCCAGGTCTAGGGTCCTTGACCGGGGCAATTCCTGGCGCTGGAGTCAAGATTTGTAGTGGAATTCGCAAGAATTCCGACAACCGGCATCAGGTCGCCCAACTCACAAGTCGACGCGGTCGCGAAAAAACTCGAGCGTCCGTCGCAGCCCATCGCGCCGCGCCACGGCCGGTTCCCAGCCGAGAACGTTGCGTGCCCGGCTGATGTCCGGTCTGCGTACGCGCGGGTCGTCCTGCGGCAACGGCTTGAAGATGATCTCGCTCTTGCTTCCGGTAAGCTCGAGTATCTCGCGCGCAAAATCAAGAATGGTCACCTCATTGGGATTGCCGAGGTTGACCGGTTCGTGGAAATCGGCGTTCAGCAGGCGGATGATGCCCTCCACCAGGTCACCGACGTAGCAGAAGCTTCGCGTCTGCGAGCCGTCGCCGTAGACGGTGAGCGGTTCGCCGCGCAACGCCTGGCCCATCAGGTTGGGCACGACGCGGCCATCGTCAAGGCGCATGCGCTCGCCGTACGTGTTGAAGATGCGGCAGATCTTCGTGTCGACGTCGTGTGAGCGGTGATATGCCATCGTCATGGCCTCGGCAAAGCGCTTGGCCTCGTCGTAGACGCCACGGACGCCGATGGGGTTGACGTTGCCCCAGTAGGTTTCGCGCTGCGGATGCTGCTCCGGGTCGCCGTAGACTTCACTGGTGCTGGCCAGCAGGTAACGCGACTTCTTGAGCTTGGCGAGGCCCAGCGTGTTGTGCGTGCCCAGCGAGCCGACCTTGAGCGTCGGGATCGGATGCCGCAGGTAGTCAACGGGGCTGGCCGGCGAGGCAAAGTGCAGGATGTTGTCCACCGGGCCGTCTATTTCCAGAGGTTCCGAGATGTTGTGCAGCCGCAGCTGAAAGCGATCCTGTCCGCTCAGGTGCTCGATGTTCTCCAGATGCCCGGTGATCAGGTTGTCAACGCACAGGACGTCATGTCCATTCGCCAGCAAGCGCTCGCAAAGATGGGAGCCGATGAAACCGGCTCCGCCGGTGATCAAGGTTCTCATGGTTCGCCTTTTCTGCTAGGCTAGGCGGCCTTCCGGTCCACGGGGGACGGGATGCCCCGAATTCGGACTGTGAAGGCTGACCTGCATTTGCCGGCAGTCATTCTACCCCGCAGGGTGTTCCGCGGCAGATCGCTCTTTTGATTCCGCAGGGGCCTTTGCTAAACTGGGTGGTCCGTGATTGCCGTTGCGACTGGGCAAGATATGCTAGTTGCAACGATTATGCCGATTTTGACGTGAGGGACCGCACTATGGCCAATCGTCCGATTCGCACCTACACCGTCCTGCCGCATCTCCCCGAACGACTGCAACCGCTCCACAAGCTGGCCCACAATGTGTGGTGGTGCTGGAATCAGGAGGCCATCGCGCTGTTCCGCCGCATCGATGAAGAGCGTCTGGAGGCCTGTGACAACAGTCCCGTCCGGCTGCTCAGCGCCATCAAGCAAGAGCGCCTTGACGAGTTGCTCAACGATGACGGCTTCCTCGTGCACATGGATCGCGTCGCCCGGAGCCTCGATAATTACCTGACGTGTCCCACGTGGTTTCAGGAGACCTATGGCGACGAAGCCACGCCTCCGGAGACCCTGGCGGACCGCTATCGCGTTGCGTATTTCTCCGCCGAGTTCGGCCTGCATGAGAGCATCCCTGTTTACTCCGGCGGCCTCGGCTTGCTCGCCGGCGATCACCTGAAGTCCGCGTCCGACCTGGGGCTGCCGTTGATTGGCGTCGGACTCATGTATCGCGAAGGCTATTTTCGTCAGTACCTTACCGTGGATGGCTGGCAGCAGGAACGCTATCCGGAGAACGATTTCTTCAACTTGCCGCTCATTCCCGAAACAAGGCCGGATGGCTCACCGGTGACCATCAGCGTGCCGTTCCCGGGGCGTGAGGTCAAGGCCCGCATCTGGCGCATCCAGGTCGGCCGGGTGCCTCTTTACTTGCTCGACACCAACATTCCCCAGAACAGCCCGGACGACCGGCAGATCACGAGCAGGCTGTACGGCGGCGATCATGACATGCGCATCCGTCAGGAAATGATCCTGGGCATTGGCGGCATCCGCGCCCTGCGTGCCCTGGGCAAGGACCCGGCCGTCTGCCACATGAACGAGGGACACTCTGCCTTTTGCGGGCTGGAGCGCATTCGCGTCATGATGGAGGAGCATAGCCTGGATTTCGCGACGGCCCGCGAGGCGGTCATGGCGGGCACTTGCTTCACCACGCACACGCCCGTGCCGGCCGGCAACGACATGTTCGGCCCGCAACTGATCGAGCACTACTTCGCTGCCTACGTTCCTCAGCTCAAGCTCGACATGCAGGACTTGATGGCGCTCGGCCGGCAGAATCCAAAGGACTACAACGAGCCGTTCTGCATGACCGTGCTGGCGCTCAAGCTTTCCAACATCAGCAACGGCGTCAGCAAGCTGCACGGCAGCGTCTCACGGAAGATGTGGAAGGCAATCTGGCCGGAACTGCCCGAGGCGGAGATTCCGATCACGTCCATCACCAATGGCGTGCACATTCGGAGCTGGCTGGCTCCTGAGATCACGCAGCTGTTCGAGCGTTACCTCGGCATTCAGTGGGAGGAGAAGCCGACCGATCACAGCATCTGGCGGAAGATCGACAACATTCCGAATGCCGAGCTGTGGCGGACGCACGAGCGCCGCCGCGAACGGCTCGTTGCCTTCGCGCGGGCGCGGCTGCGCTCGCAATTGAAGCGCCGCGGCGCGCCGCCCGCCGAGATCGCCCGCGCCGACGAGGTGCTCGATCCGGACGCCTTGACCATCAGCTTCGCCCGCCGTTTCGCCACCTACAAGCGTGCCAATCTGCTGTTCCGCAATCTCGATCGGCTGGCAGCGATCATCAACAACAAGGACCGCCCGGTGCAGATCATCTTCGCCGGCAAGGCTCACCCACGCGACCACGGCGGCAAGGAACTCATCACCGAGATCATTCACATCGCCCGGCGTCCGGAATTTCGCCGCCGCATCGTTTTCATTGAAGACTACGATATCAACGTCGCGCGCTACCTCACGCAAGGCGTGGACGTGTGGCTCAACAACCCACGGCGCCCGCTGGAGGCGTCCGGTACCAGCGGCATGAAGGCTGCCTGCAACGGCGCCCTGAACCTGTCGATCCTGGATGGCTGGTGGTGCGAGGCCTATGCCGGCGACAACGGCTGGGCCATCGGCGCCGGCGAGGAGTACACCGATCTGGCTTACCAGGATGAGGTGGAGAGTCGGGCCATCTACGACATGCTCGAAGAAGAGATCGTGCCGACTTTCTACAACCGCTCCAGCGATGGCTCGCCGCGCAACTGGCTCAAGGCGATGAAGCGCTGCCTGTCCACCATCTGCCCCGTTTTCAACACGAACCGCATGGTGCAGGAGTACCTGGAGACGAGCTACGCGCCGTCGGCCGAACGCTTCGGCAAGCTTGCCAAGGACAACCTCGACAAGGCGGCCGCTCTGGCGAAGTGGCGGCGCGGCGTGGTCAGGGACTGGGCCCGCATCAAGGTCGAAAGCGTCGAGGCCCATGGAACCGACGCCATGCAAGTGGGCGGCAAGCTGGAGGTGCAGGCTCGCGTCAATCTCGGCGGTCTATCCCCGGAGAATGTGCAGGTCCAGCTGTTCCACGGCGTCATGGACAACCAGGGGGACATCCCGCTCCCCAGCACCGTACCGATGTCCACCAACGGTTCCCCGCAAGGCCATGCCTGGACCTTCAAGGGTATCATCCCTTGCAGCGCCAGCGGCCAGCACGGCTTCGCCGTCCGCGTCCTGCCCTACCATCCGGACCTGGCCAACCCGTTCGAGCCGGGACTGGTCTGCTGGGGGTAAGAGCCAGCGTGCCCTCGCACGCCGCAACGTTTTCGCACGCATTCCCAACCCGGGATGGCGAGGCTGCTGCCGGGCCGCCGCCTGGTCTACCGCACTTCGTAGCAGAAGAGCAGTTCCTGATCGCGCAGGTACAGGCGTCCGTTGACGATCACGGGGATGGCCCAGATCTTGGCGGCACTGCTGGTACGGCGCGTCTCTGGAGTCTTGGACTTCTCCGGAATGTTGAAGCGGCCTGACTCTTGCCATTGCTTGGTGCTGGCCTCGAGCAATACCGCGGTTCCCTCGTCGCTATAGAGATACAGCTTGCCGTCGGCGGCGGTGATGGCGCCGCTGGTGCAGTCGAGCTTGTTGCGGTTCTTCCAGGCAATCTCGCCGGTCTTGAAGTTCTGGCAAACCCAGCCAAGCACTTCCGAATGTCCGTAAATGTGATCGCCGACCAGCACCACGCCGCCGTGCGTGTTCTTGACGGTCCGCTGCAGTTGCTTGGGGTAGACTTCCTTGGCCTTGACGCCGCTGCCCTTGGCACTGAGTTCGAAGAGGTGGCAGCCGGCGCCGTAGCCCGACGTGGCATATACGAGGTTGTCACGGACGACGGGGGTCGGCGCGATCGCGTAGCTGGATCGCTTGAAGATCGGCTCCGTCCAGAGCAGCTTACCAGACTTGGCGGCGAAGCCCGAGATGAAACCTGCCTCGGGCACGCTCGTATAACTCGTTTGAATGTACTGACGCACGCCGCCGGCCTCGCTTACGACGACCGAGGAATAGGGCGCCTTGTTGGTCAGTTCCTTGCTTTGCCAGACGAGCTTGCCCGATTTCTTGTCCAGAGCGGCCAGCGTGCCCTTTTCGCCGCCCGGAGTGCAGATCAGCAGCTCGCCGTCGACGAGCGGCGACTCGCTAAAGCCCCACTCGGTCATCATCTCGCCGCCGAAGTCCTTGGTGAGGTTCTTGCGCCAGACTTCGGCGCGCTTGGGGATATCGAAGCACACCAGGTCGCCGTAGCCGCCTAGGACGTAAACGCGATCGCCGTCGATGGTAGGCGTGCTGCGCGGCCCGTCACCCCAGGTGTTGCCGTCGAAGGTGAACATGTCACCGACCCTGGCGCTCCATTCTTCCTTGCCGGACCTGGCATCGAGAACGATGAGGTACGTGGCATCTTTGCGGCTGCCAAGCATGTACAGCCTGTCGCCGACGATGGACGGACTTGAAAACCCAAGCCCCATCGTCTTGTTGGCCCAGGCGAGCTTGGGGCCGTCCTTCGGCCAGGTCTTGAGCAGTCCGGTCTCCTTCGAGACGTTGGTGCGATCGGGACCTCGCCACTGCGGCCAGTCCAGGGCCAACGCCGTGGACGCTGCAACCAGCAAAACGGTCGTCACGCTCGTCAGCAACACGCTTGATTTCATGGGAAGCCTCGGAAGAATGTTCAATTCAGTATAGCAGGGGGTGCGCGACCGCCAACGCCAGGCGGCCGCCGCGCGGACGGAGCGAACTCGGACCTCAGCGGTCGGCGGCACGTGCGGTGAACGACTCCGGGAACTCAGCCTTGGCGATGACGATCACGCCCTGGTCGGTCATCTGGAAGCCACGCTGCCGGTCGTGGTCGGCGTTGAAGCCGATGGTGGTGTGCGGTGGGATTTTCACGTCCTTGTCGATGATGGCACGGCGGATCCGGCAATGCCGGCCCACATCCACGCCGTCCAGCAGGATGGAACTCTCGACATAGGAGTAGCTGTTGACGCGAACGTTTGGCGACAGCACGCTGCGGCGGACGTGCCCGCCGCTGATGATGCAGCCCTGGCAGACCATGCTGTCGTGGGCCTCGCCGCGGCGGGCGCCTTCGCCGCCGCCGGGATCGCTGAACACGAACTTCGGCGGCGGCAGTTGCGGCTGGTGCGTCCGGATCGGCCAGTCCTGGTCGTACAGGTTCAGCACCGGGTCCACGTCCACCAGGTCCATGTTTGCCTGGTAGTACGCGTCCAGCGTACCGACATCGCGCCAGTACGGCGTGGCCTTGCGATTCTTGTCCAGGAAGCGAAACGCATAAACCTTGTGCGAGTCGATGATGTTGGGAATGATATTGCGGCCGAAATCATGGTCGCTGTCGGCGCGCGTGGCATCCTGGCACAGCAACTCGTACATGGGCCGGGCCGTGAACACGTAGATGCCCATCGAGGCCAGAAAGTGCTCATTGTCGCCCGGAATCGGAATGGCTTGTTTCGGCTTCTCCTGGAAGCCCATGATGCGATCCTCGGCATCCACCTGGACCGCGCCGAAATGAATGCTCTGGCTGACGTGCACCGGCAGGCAACCCACGGTCAAATCGGCGCCGCGCTTCAGGTGCGAGTCGATCATTGCCGCGTAGTCCATCTTGTAAATGTGGTCGCCGGCCAGGATGAGGACATACTTCGGGTCGGCCTTCTCGATGCTGTAGATGTTCTGGTAGATGGCGTCTGCGGTCCCCTTGTACCAGTGCTCGTCGATGCGCTGCTGCGGCGGCAGGACTTCGATGTACTCGTTCAACTCGCGTGACAGAAAGCTCCAGCCGGCGCCGATGTGGCGATCGAGGCTGCGAGCCTTGTATTGCGTCAATACCAGGATGCGGCGCAGGTCGCTGTTGATGCAATTGGAAAGCGTGAAGTCGATGATGCGATACAACCCGCCGAAGGGCACGGCCGGCTTGGCCCGATCACGCGTCAGCGGTTCCAGCCGCGTTCCCTTGCCTCCCGCCAGGATCAATGTCAACACGTCCTTCACAATCGCAATCTCCTTGGTCCGTGACGAACGCCGTCGTTACTACGATTCTCCGCGCCCACCCGCCGCATGGCAACCCAAAAATCCCTGTGAGCCCCGCGGCGGATTCTATCCCGCGGCTTCGACCGCGAACAGATGACACCCCCACGCCGGCAGATCGATGTAAAGCCCGCGCGAGGCCAGCTCGTTGCCGTCACGCTCGTAGCAGGTATCGCTCAGCAGATCGTGCAGCCGCAGTTTTCCGCCGGCGATGTCGGTGAACGCCGGCGTCACGAAGCATTGCGACGGGTTGGCGGCGAAGTTGACCGCCACCAGCAGACGCGCGCCGTCCCCTTGCCAGGAATAGGCGATGAAGTCGTCCCACGTCCAGTTGTCCTGCCAGGCCGGGCGACATTCCAGCAACTGCCAGTGTCCGTCGCGCAGTTCGGGACGGCGCAGCACCGCCAGCAGGCGATCGTAGAACTGCTTGAGCGCCGCCTCGACCGGCTCGTCCGGGCCGCGAACCAGGTGAACCGCGATCTGTTTCTTGAAGCCCTCGAGTTGCCCTTGATGCAGGAGGCGCATGCCCGGCGACAGAAACGTGAGCACGGCAGCGGCCTGGTGCTTGCCGGATGGAAAGACGGCTGCGGCACGCGGCTCATCGTGGTTTTCCAGAAAGCGCGCCAGCCTGTGCTGGTAGTCCAGGCCCGCGCGCAGATGGTCGCGCACCGGCCTCGGCTTGCCCTCGCGCAGCCGATCGTACAACCGCTTGTCGTAGGCAAAGTCAAAGCCCTGCTGTTGCAGGTTCCATTCCAGGTCCCAGTAAACCTCCGCGAGGAACAGAAAGTCCGGCGACTGCTGGCGCACCGCGGAGATCGCTCTTGGCCAGAACGGCTCGCAGCGGATGCCCCAGGTGCGCTGAAAAACCTCCGGCAGCACCAGCATTGCCATGTCGCAGCGGACGCCGTCACACTTGCTGGCCACTCCGGTCAGTTCGGCCAGCATCGCGTCCTGCAGCTTCGGGTTGCCATGGTTCAGCTGCAACGAGTCCGGCCAGCCGGGGAAGTACGGATCCCGTCCATGGGCAAGGATCAAGTCCCCATGGCTGGTGCGGACGCGGCAGAAGTTGGCCGGCTCGCCGGCCAGATCCGCCGCCGTGCCGGGAATGAAATAGTCCAGGTTCGACTCGGTCCACGGATGGTCGAGTGCGACATGATTGGGGACATAGTCAAGCACGAGACGCAATCCGCGCTGCTTGAGCCGTTCGCGCAGGCGTGCCAGAGCCGCGTCTCCTCCCATGCTTGCTGGCACCGAGTAGGCGCAGATCGCGAAACCGGAGCCGCCGATGTCATCGTCACGCAGGTCGGGCAGGGTCTCGACGAAGCCCTGCCGCCAGGACGTGTTGTTGCGCGATACCTTCTGCCCGGCGAGACCGGTCTGCCACACACTCAGGAACCAGACCCAGTCAAACCCCAGGCCGGCGAGCCGATCCAGTTCGGCGTCCGGAACATCGTCGAGCGTCGCCGGCCGGCCAAGCGATTTGCCCAGGGCCGTCAACCAGACGCGTGTATTGACCTGATAGAGAGCGGGGTAGAGAGGTTTTTTCATGACAGGAAAGACCCGGCACCGCAGTTTGCTTCTTTACTTCTTTCCGCAGGCATGGGGGTATCATAGCGACCGTGGACCGCCAGCGACACAGCGGTGTCAGATCTGCTGCAGGTCCTGCGTGCGCGGCAGGTCGTCGAGCCCCTTCAAGTCGAACAGTTCCAGAAAGCGCTGGGTAGTGCCGTAGGAAACTTCCTTGGCGGCCGCGTCGCCGCGATGACTTGCCTCGATCAAGCCGCGGCGCACCAGTTGCCGAAGCAAGTGGGCGGAATCAGCGCCGCGCAAGGCATCGACTTCGAGTCGCGTGATCGGCTGGCGGTATGCGACCAGGGAAAGCACGTCGAGCACGGCTGTGGACAGGCGTGCCTCGCGGACGCCGCCATAAAGCTTGTCGACGACGTCGCGGAATTGCGGCCGCAATGTCAGCACGTGGCCGTCGCCGCGCGGCACGATCGCGTAGGGCCGGCCCTGGCGGCGATAGTCGCGGTTGAGGTCGGCGATGGCCTGATGATACTGCGCCGGCGCCAGTCCGCGAACCGTGTCGCACGCACGCTCGGCCGTCAAAGGTTCGCCGCCGACGAACAGCAGAGCTTCGATGATCTGCCGCGGCTCCGGCGGCGCCGCGGCGGTGTCTTCATGTGCCGGCGTCGCGCCGGCCGCGGCACCATCCACCTCCCATGTCTGATTCAGATACGTGTCATTCAGGTTGTCAGCCATGACTGGGTCCTTGCAAGGCTCGACGCTTGCTAACGCGTCGGGCTCTGCGCCTCAATGATGCGGCAAGAAGAACACGCCGGTGATGAACGTGC
The DNA here is from genome assembly GCA_016873095.1 of Planctomycetota bacterium. GTDB lineage: Bacteria > Planctomycetota > Planctomycetia > Gemmatales > Gemmataceae > VGYC01. The sequence continues at coordinate 9,323 of VGYC01000035.1, forward strand.
CGGCCCATAATACGCTGAAGATGATCGCCAGGGCAATGTGGGCCGTGCGCTTGTGCCTTAGCCCGGTGAACAGCATGAACGGCAACAGCAAGGCCGCGGGCATGGAGAACATCAGGTGGGTGTTCAGGGCGCCTGTGGCCTGGCGAGCAGCGATGAACTCGTCGAACATCTGCGGTTCCAGCACGCGCGCGATGACTTCCAGCCCGCCCAGCGCGGCCAGCGTGAGGACGAAGAAGACCATGTTGATCCGGCCATGCAGCCGGTAGTTGCCGCGCGCCAGCGCTACCAGCGACGCCAGCAGCAGCACCGTGACCGCGATCACGGCGACCTTCAACGACATCATGACGATTTCAGGCGCCAGCAACGCAAGTCTCCGTTCCGGGGCAGATGGTCCTGTTCGCTTCCTCGGAACTCACCTGAATTCCGCGCCGGCGCACGACGAGTGCATTTTATGGAACGCCGCCGCTCGCGTGATGATGCCCAGGATTGCGCGCGTCGTTTCACGATGGCAATTCTTGTGGCCTCGTGGGATAATCTCCGCTGTCTCGACCACCCTTTCACAGGGCCTGCCCATGAAACCCCTGGCGCGAATTCTTCTTGTTGTCGCGGTGGCAAGTCTGGCCGTCGAATGGGCCGAGGCACAGCGGCCCGCCTTCGATCTGCAAAAGCCGGCCTGGCGACGGGCGACGATGCTGTTCAAGTGGGAGATTGCCGGCGTCGATGAGGTCGAGAGGGAACTCAAGCCATTGATTGACCAAGCGCTTGTTCGGCAAGACAATGAGCCAGTTCTTCCTGGGTTGATTCCAATCGTTCGCAAGGGAATGGTCTTATTCCGAGGCTATGCTAGCGCTGACATCACTGCGGTGTATGCCCAGAATGTGCGAGAGGGCGGCAAGCAAGTCGCTGCAGGTGGCGACACCGCCTGGCGATCGGTCGAATTCAGCAACAGCCTCAGGAGTTGGCACAAATCCTTCCCGCGGATAATGAAACGAACGATTGAAGACTACCAGGAGGTCGGAATTGCCAGGGTGTTGATCGAAAGCGAGGCGTCCGCCACGCTGATCGCAGGTGAATCTCTCCTTTATGCTGTCGATGCCGTCCCCATACCCGTGCCAACCTGGGTTTTGGATCTTTCCGAAAATCGATTGGTCCGGCCCTTGTTTCGTCAGAACACGCTGCACAGCTTTGATCAAACTTCTGGATTGCATAAATGGTGGCTGGGCCAAGTGGAAGGGCTCTTCAAGAGCCAATTCGCCCACAATCATTTTCTTGGGCCACCAATCATGTCTGAGAAGCACTTGTGGATTCTCGCCGAAGATGCAATTGGCCGAATCCAACTGATTCGCATCGACCCGACCAAAAGGAACAAGAATTACGAGCCTGAAGTTGAGGCGCCATTTCTCGAGTTGTTAAAGGTTTCGGCAGATGAAAGGTACACGGTCAGTTTTCAACGGCAAGTGTGTCCTGCTCGCATGGCGTTCAAGGATGGCATATTGGTTTGCCAAACACATGCCGGGTCGATCTGCGGAGTGGACTCGGAGAAGAATCGACAGATCTGGAAGCACCGGTACACCCAACCAGCGGTTAAGCCTCGAAGAAACCAAAAAGAGCATCTGCTCGACCTCGATGCCGCACGCCAATGGCAAGTTTCTGCCTGGCGTTATCCCGCCCCGCATCTCGCCGCCGGCAAGCTTATCTTCACGGCCCCGGACGATCCGCGCGTTCAGTGTCTCCAGGTCAAGGACGGCAAGCCGCTATGGACGGCGAAGAAGGATGGCGACCTGTACCTGGCCGGCGTCTTCGGCGACAAGGTGCTGCTGGTCGGCGGCAAGGAGTGCCGGGCGCTCAATCTCACCGACGGCAAGGAAGCATGGCGCCTCAAGACCGGCGTCCCCTCCGGCAAGGGAGCGGCCGACGGCGGCAGCTACTATCTCCCGCTCCGCAAGGGCGAGAAAGGCAAGGCGGAAGTGTGCGTCATCGACATCGCCGCCGGCAAGATCGCCCGCCGCCTACCCACGCCGGACAACGAACCGCTCGGCAACCTCGTGTTCCACGAGAACCTGCTGATCTCGCAATCAGCCACGGTCATCATGGCGTTCAACCGGAAACGGTAACATCTATGGCGTCTTCGACAAACGGACGACCTGACCCGGGAATCCCACGCCAGGCTTCATTTCCACCTCCTGTTTCGGTCCCCGAAATTCAACATCAAGGTACTCCAGGAATCCAGCGAAGCCTAGAAGTGGAAAACGCAATCGAATATTGACGAAGCCCACGATGCCCGTCCATTCAAGCGCTTCCAATACGCCATCGGTGACGCGAATCTGCACCGTTCGATAGCGGCATTGGACAGGCTGTGTGCGTCCGACCAAACGCACATCGTGCCGAGGCGCGTTCGTCAAATCGATGCCTATTGCCGATGCGACCCATTCCTCACAAATAGTTTCATCGGCGCCTGTGTCAAGCTGCCCGTCCATGAGCCACGATGCTGCCGGTCCGGACATGCGAACGGGAATGACCGGGCGACTACGCGCGAACCGCCCACCAAGCGCCGGAATAGGTCGCTGCACTGGATAGGAGAGATACGAGAATCTCATTCATCCACTCCGCCGCCGACAATTGCTTCATCAGCCAGTGGAATGGACGACAAGACGCATTCGCTTGGCTCGAAACCGGAACTCTTGACCGCAGCAATGAGCTGCAAGGGATCCTCTGAGCTGGCAATGATCCTGGTCCCATCGGGACTCCAAGCCACATACTTGCCGGCATGCATCTGAATCTCTGCCGTCGTGACTCGTCCCCGATTGCCCAGGAATTCGCGCATGTCCATGTGACTTTCCCTACCAATCTACAGTGCATTCTTTCCGGAATCTTTACCGCAGTCAAGCGAAGCGCGGCTTGTGCGTCACAGCACGCCGCGTCCGAAGTTCGCCGCGTGTCCGCCCGGCACGGGCCGGCCGGCACGCAACAGCCGCCAGCGCTCGCGCACCTGCGCCGGCTCGTAAGGACGGTAGATGAAGTCAGCGCGCAGCGACCTTGCTCCCGCGCGAGCCAGTGTGCCGAGATGCGGCGACAGGGAGAACGGCCCCTGGTTGAGCACGATCGTGCGGCAATGATAGTCGAGCGCGGTCACGCGCTCGCCGTGGCTCGACACCATCTCCATGCTCTCGAAGCGGCAGTTCGCCTTGCCGGGGCAGCCGCCGATCAGGTTGGCATACGCGCACGACTCGGCCAGGAATAACGGCGTGTCCTGATGGACGATGACGACGGCTCGTGGACCGAAGTCAGCCAGCAACGGCTTCATGTTCGCCAGCCCATCCTCCGGCGATAGCGCGAAACGCTCAACGCCCATCTTGATGAGCTGCAAGGCGGCCAGGCGGTTGAGAACGTACAGCGACCAGTCGGCGGAAAGCGATAGGCCGTCGAGCGGTGCGAGAAAGCTCCACGCTGACAGGTTGCCCGCTTCCCAGCGCGTCCAGCCGGCCGATCGCAGCCGCGCGATCTTGTGCACGATCCCCGCTTCTTCCCACTTCCGCGTCAACGGCGGCAGGGCGAGACGGATCCGCTCGCGACCGAACGTTCGGCCCAGCTCTTCCAGCCGGTCGTGGAGGATAGTCGGATGATCGCGCGCGATATCGACAATGACTTCCTCGACGCCGTCCCAGTCGCTCGTCTCGAATGCATCCACATAGCCGACGCGATCCACCTTGATGGACCATCTCGTAGGGCAAGCGGCCTCGCTTGCCCGGCCGGGGGCCTGGCCTTGCATAGTGGACATCGGTCGCACAAGCGAGGCCGCTTGTGCTACGGCGGCGCCTCGCGCCTGGCGCAGCGATTCTTCCAGACCGGCTGTCAGCTCGCGGCGTAGCTGGTTGATGCGTGATACGGGCACGAACCGGCCGTCCGGGTTGTGGAGTTCGCACGACTCCAGCGACAGCGCGGTGTCGCCCAGCTTGTCGAAGGCGCCGCGAAACGCTGTGTCCATGGCAACGGCATCGCGGGCAGGACCGAATGGACCGGGCAGCGACCGGCGACATTCGATTCCGGCCTCGCGCTCATGACGCGGCGCGATCCGGCCAACGACGACCAGTTCCGCCTCCGTCAGCGTTCCCCGGATATCCAGACCGCGGCGCGGGCGAAACTGTCCCGCCTTCGGCCGCTGATAGCGATACTTGCGCTTTACTTCCTGCGACGAAGAGCAATAGACGACAGCCCCCGCCGGGATAGGCGGATGCTCGATCGGCAAGCCGACCTCGACCCATGACGCGGCCGGCGCGGCGAAGACTTCTTTCCCCGGCGCGCCCTGGCTCTTGCCCGCCAGCCAGAGATGATCCACCGCGAAGCCGAACGGCTTGCCGAGCACCGGCAGGTCGATCTGCAGGCCGTCATGGCGTTCCAGGGCACGGCGCGTGAAGAAGCGCAGCCGGGCCCGGCGTGTGCCTTCGTCCCGTACTCCTTCGACTTCACCAATCGGCGTGCCGCGATGTCCGACTGTGTCGCGGTCGGCCACCTCCTTGTCGCGATGCGATTGCAGGAACAGCCGCGTCCACGGGCGGCTGAAAACCGATTGCAGCTCGGCCTCGCGCTCCGTGCGCTCCGCTGCATCGAGAGTGCCGTCAAGCAGCCGGCGATAGTAATCGGTGGTGGTGGCCACGTAGAGCGGGCTCTTCTTCCGCCCCTCGATCTTGAAGCACGACACGCCGGCCGAGCGCAGCGACGGCAGGAAATCGGCCAGCGCCAGGTCCTTCATCGAAAAGGGAAAGCCACGCGACGGATCGCGTTTCACCGGGCTGCCGTCGCGCAGCGTCGCCGGCGCGCCCACGACATCGTGCGAATCGCGGCAGGAGTAGGCGCACTTGCCGCGGTTGCCGCTGCGGCCCAGCGTCTGCGACGAGTACAGGCACAGCCCGCTGTACGAGTAGCACAGGGCGCCGTGGATGAACACTTCCGTCTCGACGCCGGCCGTGCGCGTGATGTCGTCCACTTCCTCGAAGGTCAGCTCGCGAGCCAGGACCACGCGCGCGAAGCCGAGCTGCCGCAGCGCTTCCGCGCCGGCGCGGTTGTGTACGGCGAGCTGCGTGCTGGCGTGCAGTTCCAGCTGTGGAAAATGCTTGCGAACAAGATGATAGACGCTGAGGTCCTGGATGATGAGCGCATCCACGCCGATGTCGGCAGCGGCGGCCACGGCCTCGATCAGCTCGGCCACCTCATCCTGGCGAATGAGCGTGTTGATCGTGACGAAGACGCGGCGGCGCGGCTGCAAGCTGTGCGCGAACGCCGTCACCTCCGCCAGCTCGTCGAGCGTGAAGTTCTCCGCCTCGGCCCGGGCCGAGAACTTCTTGAGGCCCAGGTAGATGGCATCGGCCCCGTAGTGAAAGGCGGCGAACGCCGCCTCCGGCCCGCCGGCGGGGGCAAGCAGTTCCACAGGCCGCGTCGCGTTACCGAGATCGAGCGCGATCTCCGGCACAAGCGCCGACGGATCGGCGGCGCCATACTCGCCCTGCGGCAACACCGGCTCCGGCGCTTCGAGAGCCGTTGCCGGCGACCACTCATGCCACGCGGGCGCGGCCACTGGCTCGGAGCGCGGCAGCAACGGTAAATTGACGAGACCTTCTTTCATTCTGATACTCTATAACGCAACGATGCAAATCAAAACCCTGCATTCCTGGGACCTGACGCCGACGGAGGCGGTGGCGCTGCAGCGCGAGCTGGCGGGCCGGGTGGACACGCGCACGCCGCTGGGCCATTGCGCACTGGTGGCGGGCGCGGATATTTCTTACGAGCGGTTCTCGCCGGTGTTTTACGCCGCTGTCGTCGTCGTGCGCGTCGCCGACGGCGCCGTCGTCGAGACGCAGACGGCCATCCGCGAATCGCCGTTCCCCTATGTGCCGGGACTGCTATCCGTCCGCGAAGGGCCGGCCGTGCTCGAGGCATTCGCGAAACTCAGGACGATACCGGACGCCGTCATGTTCGACGGCCAGGGTTATGCCCATCCGCGCCGCATCGGCCTGGCTTGCCACATGGGGCTATGGCTCAACTTGCCGACGCTGGGCTGTGCGAAGAGCTTGCTCGTCGGGCAAGCCCGCGTTCCGGGGCCGAGGCCGGGAGCGATGACGTCGCTGCGCGACGGCAAGGACACGATCGGCAAGGCAGTGCGCACGCGCCGCGGCATCAAGCCCGTATACGTTTCGGCCGGGCACAAGATCGATCTGGCAAGTGCGGTACGGCTGGTATTGAAGTGCTGCCGCGGCTACCGCCTGCCGGAGCCCACTCGCCAGGCGCACCTGTGCGTCAATTCACTGCGGCGGGCAGCGTGGATTCCCTGACCGACACTACGGCTGGCAAAGCGGCGGGTCGGCGACGTGCCGTTGACGTATCGTGTTCCGCCATGAATGCCTCGAGCGTCTGCTTCCAGGAGCAGGCCAGGGCGATCTGCGCACAGCGCTCCTGGAACTGGGCCGGCGCTTTGCTGCTCTCAATAATGCACTGAAGGAGGAGACTCGCCCCGCGACAGATCAGTTCGGCGAGCTGCGCACGGACCACCAGACGTGCCAGGACATCCTGCGCCGGCACTGATCGGCGTGCCGGAGTTGCAATGGGTGTCGCACATCGAGCACTTTTGCCAGACCGGTCATGTGTGCACGGTTACACTGGAGGAGTTGGGCGCGGCGTGAGTGATCCCTGATGAAATGACGATCCGCCGCTTTCGTCGCACATGGCTTTCGAGTATAATCGCCATCAATCGAAGCTGCGCCGCCAACGTAGCACGGAATTCCGATGCCGTGCGATATGCACGCAGGGAAACAGAATTCCGTGCTACATTCGCCGTGCAGCCCTCATTAGGAAGCGTTTCGCCATGCCGTTACGGGACCACTTTCGGCCGCCGCTCGATGACCGGCATCGCTGGGATGCGGTGCATGGCCAATGGCCGGCCATGATCGTGTTGCAGCTCTTTCCGTTGCTCCCAGATGGCTACGAAGCTGCGCCGCGCGTCCACCTTGGGTCCTCCTTCGAGATTGACATCGCGGCATTTGAAACTGAAGTTACCGGCCGAGACCTGGCAACGACGGGGCACGCCGGCTCAGCCATTGCGCTTGAAGCTCCTCCCAAGCCAACCCTTACCGTCGAAACCGACCTGCCTGACCAGGACGAATACGAGGTCCGCGTCTAGGACGCCAGGCGCGGCCAGCGCCTCGTCGCGGCCATCGAGATTGTGAGCCCAGGCAACAAGGATCGGCCGGAACATCGCGTGGCGTTCGTGGCCAAGTGTTTGGCCTTGCTGCAACAGCAAGTGAGCGTCTCCATTGTCGATCTCGTGACCATTCGGGACTTCAACCTTTACGCGGAACTGCTCGCTCAGATCGGCCGAACGGACCCATCCCTGAACGGGCAGCCACCGTCGCTTTATGCTGTCACTTGCCGGACGCGCGCTGCCGGCAACGTGAAGCTGCTCGACGCGTGGACTTACACATTCGAAGTCGGCCAATCCTTGCCGCGGCTGCCAATCTGGTTGGCCGACGATCAGATGATCTTCCTGGACCTCGACGCCAGCTACGAAGAAACCTGTCGGGTACTGCACATCGCTTGATTCGCGTGTCGGAAAAGGATAATGCCCGTGAGCGGATTTCGACAGTCCTGGTCGCAACGGCAAGACGCGCCTCTCTCGGCAGCGCTGCCATTGATCTGGGCGCTGGCGTGCTTGTTCTGGCTGGCGCCGCGCTCTGTCGAGTCCATTCGCGTGCTCCGGTTCACTGCCGGGACAGCGGCACTCGCGGCCGGCGTGCTCATTCTCCTGCTGCCCGCGTGGCGGTGGCGCATCTGGGTCGCCTGGCTCGTGGCAGGGGCCGCGTTCGGCGTCGCCGAGTGGTGGCTCAGCGGCTCGCTGGGCGCGCTGGTGCTGTTCCTGGTCGCCGCCGGGCATTTTTGGTGGGACGAACGCTATATCCGCGATGAAAGAGAAGAACCCATTTCTTCACGCCCAACGACCGTCGCGGAAGCGGTCGCGCGCGGCGACGATCATGAGCTGTGCGGCGCTGCGTATGATGCGGTTGTCAAAAAGCACGGCGGCGATCTCAACGCCGCCGATCTGACAAGAGTAGAACAGGCCTTCCTGTTGCCCTATCACGCGCTGGGCATCATCGAGAACGGCGGGTTCAACTACCTCTTCGAGGGGGACTTCGCCGGGGATACGTACTTTCACCTCACCGCGGCGGCGTTCGAGACCATCGGCGCCGACGATGCCGCTGCCGCGTTTCGCAAGGCGCTGGCACTTTTCCCTGACTCGAAGCCGCCGATCGACATCGACGAACGTCTGCGCATCTATCGCCAGGGAACGGGCAGGCTGAGGCATGAAATCGATGCGCAGTTCTGGGATGCCGGCAAGGAGGTAACCAGCAAGCTGGCCACCTACATTCGGGCGCATCAAGACATATTCGCAAAAGGCAAATCGGCTCGCGCCCGGAGATCGGCCAAACGGCCGGTCAAGCCGGCGCCATCCCGGACCGGCCTGGACATTGAACAGTTGCCGCACTGGGCGCGCGTGGCCTTTGCCGTACGCTGCGCTCGGTTGGTACAGCCGCTCTTTCTTGAGAGCTGGCCGAATGTTCGACCGGAGAGGTGCGATGCCGTGGCGCAGGCCATCATGCTTGCCGAGCAATCGGCGGCCGCCGGTTACCGCATGCCCGACCTCAAGGACGCGATCATGCAGGCGACCATTGTCGCCGGCGCGGCACTGATGGCTCTGTACGGCTCTCCGAAAGAGGATGATGAACCACTGCCGCCGGACGGCAACGCCGGCACGGTTGCTTCGCAAGTCGCCAAGGTCGCGGAGAACGCGGCGCGGGCCGCCGCTGCGGCGCCGGCCGAATCGGTTGAACCGACTCGGGCGGCAGTGTCGTTTGCGCGCGATCTTGTCGGGGCGGCCAGCGAACTGCAGCGCACCTTTGACGACGACTTTGGCCATCTGTGCGATCTCGCCATCGTGAAGGGTTGGACGGATCAGACGCCGGTGCTGACGAGTGTCTGGCGGACAAATTAGCCCGCCGCTCCGCGGCGGGATTGCCGCGCCGAGCGGCGGCTGCCGACGCAAGCTGCGTCGGCTACGTCAGCGTCCCACCAGCACTCCCTCGTGCTTGCCGTTTCGTGTCACTGAGGGCGGCGCGTCGTGTTCCGCCAGGAACGCTTCGTGCGTTTGCTTCCAGAAGCAGGCCAGGGCGATCTGGGCACAGCGCTCCTGGAACTGGGCCGGCGTTTCGCGCAGCTCCGGGTAGCGGTCGATGAAGTCGAGCATCTCGGCGTACGGCTCCGGGTACTCGCGGAGGATGCGGCGGGCCATGCGCTTCTTGTCGTCGGCTTCCATGCAGGTCAGCTCGACCGCCTTGTCGATGCGGCCTGGGCGCGTGGAGATGAACTCCTCGCGACCGTCGGGCAGCTTGCGCGGCTGGCCGAGCGCAGCGTCAATCTTGCCGATGTCGTTGGTCGTGATGATCGTGAATATGCCGTCGGCACGCTCGACGCCATCCAGACAGTTGAGCAAGCAGTCGAAGGTCAACGGCGCATGGTCGCCCTTGTCGTCCTCCTTGCGTGGCGGCATCAGGAACGACATCCCCATGTTGCGGCGGGCCACGTTCTCACGCCCGTGGAACACGTTGTCGATGTCCTCGATGAGGGCGATGCACGGGACGTTGACTTGCATGTCGGTCCAGGTCTTCATCAGCTCGAAGTTGGACATCTGCGCCAGATTGAAGACGTAGATCGGCATGTTCAGGTCTTCGGCGAAGGCGCGGGCCAGCGCGGTCTTGCCGGTGCCGGGCGGGCCGTAGAGCAGCCAGCCGCGCTTCCAGGGAATGCCCTTGGCGCGATACCAGTCGCGGTGTGAGCGCCACAGCTCGATCTCGTGGATGAGCTTCTTGATGCGCTCCGGGAAGATCAGGTTGTTGAGCGCGCCCCCCTCGTTGAGCGGCGCCTTGCCGAGCTGATCCGGCGAGTGCGACAGCAGGCGATAGTATTTCTGCCGATACCAGGGCAGGCCGTTGGCGCCGGTGTCCCAGCTATCCTCCGGCTCGGTGCGCGGCGGCACGTGGTGGATGACAAAGCGGTTCTTCGTCTGCTCCTCGGCGTTGTTCACCTCCCAGGTGAGGTGGTTGGACTCGTCGCAGGCATTCCGCAACAGCCCTTCGATATCGAGCGTGCCGCGCAGGAAGGTGATGGTCGAGTAGATCTTGATCGGCCCGCCGCCGGACGAGTCCTGATTCTGCTGATTGCCGCGCGGCTTCCTCTCCTGGGAATTGGTGAACAGGAAGGGCCACCAGCCGTTCCAGAAGACGACGCTGCGGTTGCCGAACTGCTCGTAGGGGACGAGGCCATAGCGGCCGTCGCGATAGTGCTCGAAGTCGGCCCCGTACATGCTGTCGTAGTTGCGGTAGCGGCGGAAATGGCTGACCAGGTAAGCGATGAGCGCCTGATGGGCGGCCTCGCTCGGGATCTCGACCCGGCGAACGAGCAAGCCTACCAGCCGCCACGCGAAGCCTTTGAGGTATTCCCAGCAGGCGACGAGCACGCCGACAGCGGCCCCGCCCAGGGCCAGGTTGCGCAGATCCATGTTCCTCTCCAATCCAAGGGACTTGATGCCGTTCCACGCCAGCCACAGGACGACACGATATCGACTGGCCAAGTTCGCGAGTCGATCGCCTGGCGTTGCTGATGGGAACAGCAGGTCACAGCGCTCTCCCCTTGGTTTGGTGAGGGTCTGCGCATTCAAAGGGTGGCGGGAGAAAGCACCGCCCGCGCAGAGATAGACTCCCTCTCAAGGCATTGTACCGCCCGCGTCAAGGGCTCACAGTCGGGGTTCGGGACATCACCCCAGTTCGCCGGGCCTGTGCCGATTTCTCAGCCTAGCACTCGGGTTCTTAATCTGGGTCAAGTCTTACTCGCGTTTTGCCTGGTTCTCGGAATTCGCCGTACCGCGTCGTTCTTCCGCTGCCTCCCAGCTTTGCCAGGTGCCGATAATCTCTCCAGCGGGTCGGATCAACCGAGTTCGAGCTGCTGAGACACGAGGAACATCATGGCAAGGATCGGACCGTTTCAAGGGAGGCGAGGGCAGGCTACGGTCTTGCTCGTTGGTTCATTCTTGTTGCTGGTCGAGCGCGCGATCGCCCAGGTCCCCGCTACCATTCAACCCTCGCCAGCCTTGCCAGCCAGGGAACTACCCTCAGCGCCTAACGACGCGATTTTTCAGATCCCGGCCGATCTCAAGCTGCAGGAACCTACGCTCGCCATCCAGGATGAACCTGCCGACCGGGCCGACGGAGACAAAGAGGGGGGCGAAGTCAGCCAGGCGGACAAGGATGGCGACAAGGCCAAGAAGCCGGAGCGCAAGACCTTCTGGGAAACCGTGCCGCCCATTCATATCTTCCCGCGGCTGGGCAATTTCCCGATGCTGCCGTCCGGACCCGGCTATTACTCGCTGCTGGATCATTGCCGCGGCGATTTCCGGCAAGCACGGCCCAAGTTTCCGTACCCGTCCTTCGTCATCATGCCGTTTCCGTTCTTCGATGCCGATTTTCGCTACCTTGATAATCCCAAGAACCAGGAGTTCGACTGGTCCGACTGCCTGCACCGCATCCACTGCGGCGATTGCTGGCTCTTCAACACCGGCGGCGAAGTTCGCTACATGTATCAGGACCTGCCCAACTTCAACCTTTCCGGAAGAGACATCTACAAGCACCTGCTGCGCGAACGCGTCTACCTCGATTCCTGGTATCTCGATCGCTTTCGGCTCTACATGGAAATGCTCGATGCCCGCGATCTGGGTCCGTTCCCGCCCGGCCCGCTTGATAACGACACCGCCGATTTCCTCAACTTGTTCGTCGAGGTGAAGCTGTTCGACATTCAGGACAAGGGCGTGTATGCACGCGTCGGCCGGCAGGAACTGCTGTTCGGCTCGCAGCGACTGATTTCGCCGCTCGATTTCGCCAACACCAAGCGTACGTTTCAGGGTGCACGCGGCTACCGCATCGGCGAGAAGTTCGATACGGACGTCTTCTGGGTGCAGCCAGTCATTCCCGATCCGGTGCGCATGGACTGGGTCGATACCCGCGTCAACTTCGCCGGCTGGTGGAACCCTTACCGGCCTCGAAAAGGGGAGTTTCTCGACGCCTACTACCTGTTCCTGAGCAACCAGAACAACATCAACCGGCTGGGCATTCAGCTGGCGCCCACCGACGTGCATACCCTGGGCACGCGCTACGTCGGCGATAGAAATAACTGATTATGGGACGGGGAACTGATGATGCAGTTCGGCGATCAACAGGCCCGAGGCATCTTCGCCGGGGCGGCGAGCTGCGGCGGCGGCTACCACTTCAAGTGCGCTCCCTGGCGGCCGACCTTCTGGGCTTACTTCGACTATGCCAGCGGCTCCAACAATCCCGACGGCGGCAGCTTTAACACCTTCAACGAACTGTTCCCCTTCGGACACTACTACCTTGGCTGGGCCGACCTGATTGGGAGGCGCAACATCTTTGACGGCAACTGTCACCTGTTCTTGTATCCGACGAACTGGACGCAGATCTGGCTGGCGTATCATCACTTCTGGCTGGCCAGCCCGCGCGACGCACTGTACAACGCGGCCGGCATCCCCAGCCGTCGCGATCCAACCGGCGCCGCCGGCAGCAATGTCGGCAACGAAGTCGATTGCATCGTCAACTTCACGCTCAGCAAGCATCAAAACGTGATGATCGATTACAATCATTTCTTCGGTGGCCGGTTCGTTCAGCAAACCGGCGGACGAGCCGACGCGGGCACACTGTATTTCATCTATGACTTCCGCTGGTGAGCTTGATGCCGGCTTGCACGCGGACGCTGCCTGGGTTGATGACTGAAACCAAGCCGCGGCGGAGCATGGCCCCAGCCGTCTAGCTGTTCGATAGCAACATGGAGAGGTAGGCAGCGTAGATCGCCAGCAACAGGGCGCCTTCCCAGCGGTTGATGCGGCGGCCCGTGAACATCAAGGGGAAGATCAACACGGTGACAGCCAGCATCCACCAGTTGTCGCTTGCCACGATGGCGGCATCGACCGGCAACGGCATGATCGCGGCGTTGACACCCAGAACCATGAGAATGTTGAACAGGTTGGAACCAATGACATTGCCGATGGCTACCTCGTCGCGGCCGCGGTAACTCGACACCAGCGCCGTGACGGCTTCCGGCAGTCCGGTGCCCGCCGACACGATCGTCAGGGCGATGACGCGCTCGGACACGCCGGCAATCCGTGCGACTTCGACGGCGCCGAGCACGGTGGCCTGGGATCCGGCCGCAAGAAGCGCGACGCCGGCCGCGATGTAGAACAGGCTCACCCGTGCGTGCGGCGTACGCTGGCCCAGGGACAGATCCTTGACCTCGCCGGCGTATTCCTTCGCCTCGGCCGCAGTCATCTCTTGCCGAACCAGGGCGACCAGATAGACGGTGAAACCGATGTAGACGGCCACGAGAAGTGATGCATCGACTCTGTTGATCAGTCCATCCTGGCACACGGCAACGCACATGAGCGTCACCAGCGCCAGCACAGGGTATTCCAACTTGATCGTGTTGCCGGTGATGATGAGCGGACGAACGAGGGCGCTCAGTCCAAGGATGAAAGCGATGTTGAAGATGTTGGAGCCGACGACATTGCCTACCGAGATGTCGCTGCTGCCTCGCAGTGCGGCACTGGCACTGACGGCCAGTTCCGGAACCGAAGTGCCGGCAGCAACCACAGTCAGTCCAATGACCGCCGGCGTCAAGCGCAGCAATGTTGCCAGTCCGACGGCGCCGCACAGGAGAAGTTCGCCGCCAAAAACCAGCAGTACAATGCCCAACGCAATCAAGGCAAGCCACAAGACCATATCAAAACTATAGCAAAGCACTCAGCCGCCGTGCCGCCATCCAGTGCGGCACGGCGCCGAGCATGATTACCACGAACCGAGCAGCCGATTCGCGATCAGGTTGGCGATGGTCCACGTTCCGAGTCCGATCAGGGCGGCACCGGTCAAGTAACGGCGCAGATGCGCAGGTGTCGCCGGCTCGCCGTCGGCAGTCTCTGCATGACCTCCCCGGAACTCAAGCCAGCGTGCCAGCATCGTGACAGCCAACACTCCGAGGAAGGCCAGGTCTGCTCCGGTGAACCAGCCCTCTCCCGATTTCACGATCCCATAAGCGAGCGCGACCAGGGCGAGCGGCCCCAGCATCATCCAGCACAACCGAGCGATTATGCCGCCAAGCGACACAGCTTCATGGTTCTTCGTCATTGCAATATCTCCCTGTGTATCAAGACCTCTCATCCTGGTCCACAATGGTATTTCCGTTGCGATCAGCCCTCGTCGATCGTCGATGTTGGCTCTCCGTCATCCTCGTTCGCCAGGTCATGGTAATGCTGGCAGACCCGCGTCATCTCCAGGAGCGTGGCGAGGGGCAGCCATGTCCCCTTGTGACCGGAGATCTGCCCGATCCGCAAGGCAATGTCAGCCAGGTCCAGGAGCGCGGATAACCCCGGCGCAAGCCTGTGACCGCATGGACGGCAGACCGGCAGGCCGTCTTCGGCGCGATACAGCCTCGCTCCCGGCGTGTCGAACGCGCTGGCGCCGCCGCCGCAGACTCCGCAGCCCACCGGTGGGCATCCCTGCTCCGGCCAGAGGATCGAAAGATTCGCCACGTTGTCTCGACTCCTTGCCATGCCGGCTCTGCGTCGCGGGATCCGAAAGAATCTCAACAAGACGGAGCAGCCGCAGTGTCCGACTTGCCGATCGAATCGGCCGCTCGGGACGGGCGCCGGGCTCACGCCGAACGAAATTTAAACAAGGTGGGGTGCGCAGCACGGGCGCCAGTTGAAGGGGGCGGCAATCACCAGCCGCCGCTGGTCGTGACAAAGAGCTTCAGGTAGAGAGAATGCTCCCAAACAGGAGACTCGACCTGCGATTCAAGGATCGATCCAGAATTGTCGGCCCATTTCGCCATTTCTTCGATTGTAGGCAGGAATCTGCCGTGGGAAAAGAGCAGATTCGCAGTCGATCCCAGCTGGCCAGCGTCGATCCACACAAGCTGCTCGCAGCTGACAGACCAGTCACAATCGTTAAGAATGAATGCATGCGACTGGAAGAGCGATTAAAGGAATGGGCACGCAGTCTTGGCTTTGACCTTGTCGGCATTGCGCCGGCCGGGCCGGCGGACGGCTTCGATCGGCTCACGGACTGGCTGGAGCGAGGCTTCGCCGGCAACATGGAATACATGAGCCGCCATGCCGACGCGCGCCGGCATCCGCAGTCGATCCTGCCCGACGTGCACAGCGTCGTCATGGTCGGACTGCATTACCGGCCGGAGCAGACGCGCGAACCGCAAGCGGGGACCGGTCGGGTGGCCCGCTACGCTCGAGGGCGAGACTACCACGACGTACTGCGGGCAAGGCTCGGGAAGCTGCTGGCGTGGCTGCAAGGGCAAGTGCCGGGTTGTCGCGGCCGTTGCGTGGTCGATACCGCCCCGTTGCTGGAGCGTGACTTCGCCAGGCGGGCAGGACTGGGCTGGTTCGGCAAGAATACCATGCTCATCAACAAGCGTCTGGGGAGCTATTTCTTCCTTGGCGCCTTGCTGCTCGACCTGGAACTGCGTGCGGACACGGCTCACGTTGCCAGTCACTGCGGGACATGCACTGACTGCCTGGACGCCTGCCCGACCGGCGCGTTCGCCGGACCAGGCCAGCTGGATTCACGGCGCTGCATCAGCTATCTCACGATTGAACTCCGGGGACCGATGGCGCTGGATCTTCGGCCTGGCGTGGGCGACTGGCTGTTCGGCTGCGACGTGTGCCAGGAAGTCTGCCCGTGGAACCGAAAGGCGCCGGTGTCATCCGAGCCGGAGTGGTCGGCGCGCCCGGATCTGGAGATGCTCAGTCCCGCCGAACTGTTAACGCTTTCAGAAGCAGACTTTCGCAGGCGCTTTCGCGGCAGCGCCCTGTGGAGGGCGGGGCGCGCAGGACTGCTTCGCAATGCAGCCATCGCGCTCGGCAATATCGGCGAGGTCGCAGCGCTCCCGGAGTTGCGGCGGGCGCTTGACGATGATGATCCGACGGTTCGCGATGCCGCCCGCTGGGCCATCGAACGCATTGAATCCCTGACATCGTCACGGCAAGCCGCGCGTCCATGCGTCCATTAGGCGCGACACCCGCTGACTTGTGACGAATTCGCACGCGGTGATTCAGGCAAGATCGCCAGCCGTCTCTGGGCCATTGAAGGCGGCGCTATTCAAGAACATGTCCGTGATTAGGCAGATCAGCCGTCCGGTGGCGTTGTAGCCGTAGAAGGAAGGGAAACGGCCGTGGCCGTCCCGGGTGCGGAAGACGAAGACGTTGGCGCCGCCGACATCGTCCACCGTGACACTGGCCCACGGCCGACCGCGCTCCAGTGGGTCCGAGAGCTGATGCCTGTGTTGCTCATACTCGCCGGCCATCGCCTTGCGACGCAGCAAGCGTGCGAGCCGGTAGTCCATCAGACAGCCGCTGGCAGTGTCGACGCCGAAGCTCTCCGGAACGGCGGGCTTCCAGCGCGATGGCCTACCCTGGCGGAAACGCACCATCACCAGTGCCAGGTCGTCCGCCGTCATGGCCACGCGCAGCGGATACTCGCCCGGGCGGACGCGGATTGAGAACGGCTCGCAACCAGGGCACTGCAACGGATCGCACGCGACGATGCGTCCGGACGGAACCACCAGCGTGCCCGCGTCCTGTCTTGCCATCTCGAAGAGCCGGCCATCGACGGTCCTGAACTGGTGGCCGTCTTGAAAGGCGTCCCAGAGGGCTTGATCGGGGAGATTCATGAATAATAATGACGGTTAGCCGCGACGCGGAGTCTTCGAAGCAGAGCGCAGACAGTATCACACGCGCAAGAATCGAGCCAATGCAAGCGATACGGATCGCGCGCCGCTCGAAGACTCCTCGTTGCGGCTAAGTTCACCGCGTCTCCTTGAACATCACCTGGGCGTCGTGCATCATCAGCAGGTTGAAGAGCGGCAGGTTTTCCATCGAGGTTGCGGTCCGCTGCACGCCGGTGAACATGCGCAGGTAGTAGTTGGGCAGCATGCCGAGCGTCTCGGGGCGCTGCGGATCGACGGGAATCCAGCCGATGCCGGAGATGTAGACTTCGGCCCAGTTGTGGCTGACGATGTCGCCATGCTTGCGGTCGAGACCGGGCGGGACGCGGACCAGACCCCACACTGGACGGGCGGGGATGTCGGCGGCGCGGCACAGTCCGGCGAACAGCATCGCGTAGCCGCGGCACTCCGCAAAGCCGCGCTTGACGATCTCGTCCACCGACTTGAAGTCCACTTCCAGGAAGCTCGCCTTGTCCAGCTTGTAATCGATGTTCTTCTGCATCCAGAGCTGAATGTTTCGCACAGTCGTTAGCGGATCGGCGCCCTTGAGGCCGGTGACGGCTTTTCTGAGGACCGGGCTCTTCGGATTGATGGCGACGATCGCCCCGAGATGCGACCTGGCCTCGGCCGGCAATGGCTTGCGTGACGCCTTGGCAAGCTCCGCCTTGTAGGAATACGGCTTGAGTGTCACCTTGATCGTCAGCGGCATCGGCTCGCGGCCGGCGGGCACGATGTGCAGCACGTCGTCGGCCACGCCCTTGACCAGCCGCTTGCTCTTCACGCCGCTGATCTCATACGTCGTTTTCTGATACGGGAGTCCGGTACGCGGCAGACTCACCGTCAGGGCGCCGTTGAACACGCGGCCCTTCTTCGGATCGAGCTTGTAGAAGAGCGTGAACGTCTTGTCGATGAGCAGGTCGTCGAGCAGGTCGCCCTGGGTCACGGCGGCGGCGTCGAACTTCCGGTCCGGCGCGCGCAGGATCTTGCTGTACTCGCGGGCCTTGTCGAGGTCCTGGTTGGCATAGGCATTGAAACCGGCCAGGTAGTAGTACTTGCCCACGTCCGGCTTGAGCGCGATGGCCTGCTCGGCGTGCTTCTGGCCGTCGGCGAACTTGAAGGCCTTGAATTCCAGCTCGCTGAGGTTGCCGAGCAACTCGGCGTTCCTGGGATCGAGCTCGACCGCCTTAGCCATCAGCCGGACGGCCTGCGCGAAGTCCTTGGTCTTGGCGTATTCCATTGCCCGGGCGGCGAGGGACCTGGCGTCCTGGGTTTCCTGGGCGCGCACGGCTGATGTAAGGCATGAGAACGCGACGATGAACATGAGCCTGTGGTGCATGAATGCCACCCCAAGAAGCTAATCCCTGCCGTCCGGCGCTGGCACGTCCGGCGCTGCACGGCCATGCAGGCATCATAGTCGGTGGGTCAATCGCTTGCTAGCGGTCAGCGCGCCGTCACGGCCCGCAGGATGTCCCGCAATTCCGGCTCGTCGAGCAGTTGCAAGGCCTTGACGGGGGCGACCCAGATGCGGTCGCGGAGATCGACCTCTGGCCAGTCGTCGGCGATGTCGGTGACACGCATTTCGTAGACCGTGACGTGACAGGTGCCTCCCCATTTTTCGTAGACGTAGCTGCCGGCGGAACGGTAGCGCAGCTCGCCGGTCAGGCCGGCTTCTTCCCAGGCTTCTTGCAGAGCGGCTTCCTTGGCCGTGAAACCGGGATCGATAACGCCCTTGGGGATCACCCATCGCTTGCGGCTGCTGGAGGTGACGAGGCAGACCTTGCCGCGATGAAGGGGGATCGCGCCGGCCTGGAGGATGTGCTGGCTGGTCTTGGCCATGATGCGCATCCTACCAGGAAACCGGTCGCAATGTAAACAGATTGAGAGGCGAAACATGCAATAGACAAATGGCTGGCCACGTCTAACAATAAGTCGTGCCCTGGCGCCGCTGGCTCCTGCTGAAACAATCGTCTCAGGGGGAGTCAGGTGCGCCAGAAGAGTTCACCAACCAGGAGCGTGACATGCAGTTACGGCGGCAAGCAATGGCGAATCGGCTGACGATGACGTGGCTCGGACTGGCTCTGCTGTTCTCGGCGGGCCTGGCGGGCCGATCCTTGACCGCCGGCGACGACCCCGCAGTGGCCAGGATGAAGCGCGACATCACTTTCCTGGCATCGCCGGAATGCGAGGGGCGCGGACCGGGTACCAAGGGCATCGACAAGGCTGCCGACTACATCGTCGAGCAGTTCAAGCAAGCAGGTCTCAAGCCGGGCGGCATCAACGGTACCTTTCTCCAGCCGTTCACCGTCTCGGGCGGAGCTGAACTCGTCCAGCCCGGTCAGCTGGTCCTGCACGGTCCGCAGGGGATGCAGATCGAGTTGAAGGCTGACAGCGATTTCCAGGTCATGGGCCTGTCCGACAGCGGCATCGTCAACGGTCCGCTCGTCTTCGCCGGCTACGGCATCACGCGCAAACCTGCGCCCGGAAAAGACGACAAGAAGGGCAAGGACAAGAAAGATACGGACATCAGCTACGACGACTTTCAGGGTATCGACCTGAAGGGCAAGATCGCTGTCATCCTGCGGCATACGCCGCGCTGGACCAGCAAGGACGCAGGCTTCCCCAAGCGTGACGAGCATGCCGGACTGGAGAAGAAGCAAGCGCTGGCGGAAATCAACAACGCCGCCGCCGTGCTGTTCGTCAACGACAGCACCGAGGCAGCCGCCGGCGACAACCTGATGCCGTTCAGCTACCTGGTGAATGCGAGCCCGGGAAAGATTCCCGCCTTCCAGATCCGCCGTTCCGTTCTGGACCGCATCACGCAATCGAGCCTCGGCAAGCCGCTGGCCGACATCGAATCCGCCATTGACCGTGATTTGAAGCCCATGAGCGCCGCACTTCCCGGCTGGAAGGCGAGCATGCAGGTCCAGGTACTGCGCAAGACGATTCCGGTCAAGAACGTCATCGCCGTTGCGGAAGGCTTCGGCCCGCTGGCCAAGGAGACGGTGGTGGTGGGCGCGCATTACGATCATCTGGGTTACGGCGGCCGTGGCAGCCGCGCCGGCAACGCCGGCAAGAAGGAGATCCATCACGGCGCCGATGACAATGCCTCCGGCACGACCAGCGTGCTCGAGCTGGCCCGCCGCATCGCCCAGATGCGCGATCGCGCTGGCCGGCGCATCGTCTTCATCACCTTCAGCGCCGAGGAGATGGGCCTGCTCGGCTCGCGGCACTATTGCAACAAGGAGCCGCTGTTCCCGCTCAAGGACACCGTGGCCATGGTCAATCTCGACATGGTCGGCCGCATGAGCGAGGACCCCAAGACCAAGAAGAGCAAGCTCATCGTCGAGGGGCTGGGCACGAGCAAGGGCTTCGAGTCGCTGATCGACAAGCTCAACGCCGCCGCGGGCCTGCAGATCAGCAAAAAGAAAGGCGGCACCGGGCCGAGCGATCACGATTCGTTCTATCGCAAGGACATTCCGGTGTTCTTCTTCTGGACGGGGATGCACAAGGACTATCACAAGCCGAGCGACACGGCGGAAAAGATCAATGTGCCCGGCATGAAGCGCGTGGCCGACATGGCCGAGAAGGTAATCCTCACGCTCGCAACCGCGCCGGACCGGCCGCAATACGTCAAGGTTGCCAGCGACTTCACGACCAGCCCGGGCGGCAAGATTCCCCGGTTGGGCATCACGCCCAATTACGAGGAAGAAAAGGTCGGCGTGCTGGTGGGCGGCGTCGCCGACAAGGGCCCGGCCGCCAAGGCCGGCATCAAGGCCGGCGATCTGATTGTCGAGATTGCCGGCAAGTCGGTCAGCAACCTCAACACCTACATGGTCATCCTCGGCCAGCAAGCCCGCGGCCAGCCCGTCGCCGTTGGCGTGATGCGCGACGGCAAGAAGCTGACTTTGAAGGTGATCCCGCAGTAGTTCGCTTTGCGTTTCGCGTTTGGGACGACCTGTCAGGCAGATGGCCGGCAAACGCGAAGCGTAAACGCCTCACTTGATCTCGATCAGCGACTGCGACTTCACGACGGTGTTCTCTTCGGGAAAGGTATGAAACGACGAGATGAACAGGCAGGTCGGCCGGGCTTCGATCTCGATGCTGCCCAGTGGAGAGACGGCGAGGCGGTGATTGGGCTGGAAGTTGTGGAGCAGGCCGCGCTTGCCACCCTCGGCCAGGATTTCGTCATGGACGTGCAAGAAGATCTCCGGCGCGAGCGTCTCGACCTGGAAGCTGGTCTGGTAGTGGACGCTGCCCTCGCTGAGGTTGGCGGAGTGCTCGCCGCGGAGGCGGAAGCCGCACAGCCGGCGACTGGCGGGCAATGGCTGGTCCACGGCCGCCGCTACTTCCGTCAGGCACACGTCGGCGTTCGTCCAGGAGATGACGTGTCCGGTACGGGTGATTTGTGCTGACAGCTCGTAGTGTTCCTTCTGGATCCTGCGGACAGCGAGGATATCGAACAGCTCCGGATGCAGGGGCCTGCCGAACATCTGGAAGACCAGATCGCGAACTCGGGGGCGAAGCAGGTGCAGGCTCATGGCACAGTGTTTATCCTCGATCACGACACAACATCTTTGCCGTTATTATAGGAAGCGAAAAACGGGTAAACAATCGCGGGTTCAACCCGGCTAGGCGCGAGACTTGTAGGGATCGGCGAGCTTTTTTTGAAGCCCAATAAGGGGACGGACGAGCGAAGGTTGCCGCGCAGCGCGACCGCCTAGCCAGCGTCGCTTGCCCAGCTTGATATCAGAGTCCGTGCGAGTCGTTGCGAGTCCCTGCGAGCGATATTCCCGCGTTCGCAGCGCGCGCCGGAGCTACAATGGCACCATGCCGGCACCCGTTCTGGAAGTCAAGAACCTGGGCAAGCGCTTTGGCGACATCCACGCCGTGGACGGCGTCACGCTGACCGTGGCGGCCGGCGAGCTATTCGGCTTGCTCGGCCCGAACGGCGCCGGCAAGACGACCCTGCTCTCCATCATCTCAAGTCTGCTTGAGGCGGATCGAGGGGAAGTGCGCATCCTGGGTCGAGTGCTGCGGCGGCAGGACCGCAACCTGCGCAGGTCCATCGGCATTGTGCCGCAGGAGCTGGCCGTTTATGGCGAGCTGTCGGCGCGTGAAAATCTGCTGTTCTTCGGAGAGCTGTACGGGCTGCGCGGACGGGCGCTCGAGCAGCGCGTGGACGATCTCCTGGCGGCGGTGGGTCTGGAGGATCGCGGCCGGCAACGCGCCGGCACCTTCTCGGGGGGCATGAAACGTCGCCTCAACCTCGCGGCCGGGCTCGTGCACGGTCCCGACCTGGTACTGCTCGACGAGCCCACCACCGGTGTCGACCCGCAGTCACGCAATCGCATCTTCGAGGAAGTTCGCCGCCTCAACGCGGCTGGCGTCACCATCGTCTACACCAGCCACTACATGGAGGAAGTGCAAGCGCTATGTCCGCGTGTCGGTATCATCGACCACGGCAGGCTGATCGCTTGCGATGTGCTGCCCGAGTTGCTGAAGAAGCTGGCCGGCCTGGTTCGATTTCGCGCCGCCGCCCTGCCCGAAGCCCTGCTTGACAGCATTGCACGCCTGGACGGCGGCAGCCTGGCCCAGCGGCCCGACGGCGACTGGGAACTGACCTGCGGCTCGCCCAGGGAAGCACTCCTCCAGCTGGTATCCTGGTTCAGCGAGCACGACGTTGCCTTGACAAAGCTGGAAATCGAGGAACCGAACCTGGAGCGCGTCTTCCTGCACTTGACGGGACGTGGACTGCGCGATTGACATCTCGACCTCGCTCAGTCTCCCATCAGTACCAGGAACACAAGCAAGAAGAGCACGCCGTAGCAGATGGCGGTGGCGATCCAGTTTTGCGAGAACAACTTCAAGGCGGTGCCGAAGGGTTTCTTGATGCGGCCACCCTGGAAATCGACGGCGCAGATTTCGTCGAGAATCAGATGCGACAGATAACCGGCGACGACCGCCCCCGCCAGGAACAGTCGCAAGCGTCCCTCCAGGTGAAGGTAGATGAGGAAGACGGTCAGCCCTGCGATGAGCATGGCCGGAATGCTGTGAAACATACCGCGATGCACCGTCATCTTTCGCATGAGATAGCAGCACACATAACGGACGATGAGGAAGGCCAGCAGCATCCGCAGCAAGGCTCGCTCCAGCGAAAGTCCTTCGATCAACGCGTGCTGCAGCGTGACGAGGCCGGCAAACGGGGCGGCGATGCGAAACAACGTCCGGTTGGGAACGCTGCTGTCGCTGTCGAGGTCGGGGAGCAGGCCGGCCATCGCTGTCATGCCCGACCCCAGGGCCCCCATCCACCAACGGATGCCCAGGCTCCAGAAGCCTGCGAAGCCGTACATGGCGCCGAGAATTGCCGAAGTCGTCAGGTGTCCGCGAAAGCTGGCCATGTGCGTTCTCTTTCATTCCCGGGCTGTGCCCGCGATCGTGCAGTCTTGTAGGCTCTGCCTTTCCTGGAGCTGCGGGCGAGGCAGAGGCTGGGAACGAAACGCCTCATGAATAACATCGGCATGGTTTTGTGCCATACCAGAATTGACTTGCCATGCAAGGCGGCAACATGGGCAAGTCAGGCCGCCGTCGAAAAACGCGAAAACTGGCCTTGCCAGAAAATGTCCGGATGCGTACCTTTCGCGTCCTTTTCATTAAAGTTTTGGCGGCGATTGACCGGGAGACTGGACCCGGAAGACCGGAGGCGGCGTGCGCGGCGGCAGGATCATGCTGGCGTTGATGTGGCTGGCGGGGGCGGCGACGCCGGCGCTCGCGCAGGGGCGAGTCTCCATCGCGCCGGAATACTCGCCGATCATTCAGCTGCCAAACCAGCACCAGGGCCGGAGTCAGAGCCGCGACGCCCTCGCCGACGCGGTGACCTTCGTCAGCTTCATCGACAACGCCCTGCCCAGGACACAAGCGCGCATGTTCTTCGATTCCGGAACGCGCGTGCGCCGGCCGGGACGGGCCGAGTATTTCCAGCCGACTGGCGGTCTGCCCGGCAGCTTGGGACCGCCGTTGCCGGAAACTTCCATCGACTATCAGGATCTGCGAACCTACGGCGAGGTCGCCGTCTTGCCGCGCTTCTCCACCTTCATCAACACCGGCTTTCGCTGGGTCAATCCGGATGTGAATCGCAACGACGGCGGCTTCGGCGACATGGACCTTGGCATCAAGCTGGCCATGTTGTCGCTGTCGGACCTGCTGCTGACCTTCCAGCTTCGCGCCTACGTGCCGTCAGCGTCTTCCTCGGCGCTGGGAACGGAACATTTCAGTTTCGAGCCGGCGCTCCTGGTCAATTACCAGGTGCTGCCTTTCCTGACGCTCGAGGGTGAGGGACGGTTTTGGGCGCCGGTGGGCGGCGGCGACTTCGCGGGCAATGTGACGCGCTACGGCCTGGGCGTGTCCTACCGGCAACCGTCGGATCGGCAGTTCTGGATCGCACCGGTCGCCGAGGCCATCGGCTGGACGGTGCTGTCCGGCCAGGCGATGGCGGTCACACCGTCGGGAACGTATTCCGTCGAGGACGCGACTGGAACCACCATCTTCAACATGTTCGGCGGCCTGCGCGTTGGCTGGGGCGACCGAGCCAGTTTCTACGCCGGCTATGGCCGGGCTCTGACCGGTCCCACCTGGTACAAGGACCTGTGGCGACTCGAGCTGCGTTTCTTTTTCTAGATCAGAAGGCCAGGCCCAATCCCCAGCCGACTGTCAGGAAAAACAGGAACAGCGCCACGGCCAGCGGTCTGGAAACTTCGCGCCACAAATAGATGCTGGGAATGATGCTGTAGGTGCCGAGCGTCATGGCGAAGAGCATGACATAGCCGGCGGGCACTCCCTGGTGCTGTAACTGCACGGCGAACATGACGTCAAGCGCGATGGGCACCGGCATGAAGGTGGAGAGGAGACTGGCCAGCCCAAGCCGCACGGGTGTCGCTTCGGAAAGCAGCGAACTCCACGGAATCAGCACCAACAGGGCAGCAGACAGGACGCTGGCCAGCAGCATGAGCGTGATCGTCGGCTTGAGCAACATCCAGACGTGCTTGCCGAAATCCCTGGCAAGCTCGGCAAACACCGTGGTAAATCGCTCGCGGCAATCATCCAACCCGGGCAGGGGCAAGGCGCAAGCTGCCCCATCCTCGGTCGCGGTCAGCATGCGCAGGGGCTTGTCCCGTTCCAGCCAGCGAAGCAACGACGGCACGACGAAGAGGATCACGAGCAACAGGATGGCGTACTTGGTCAGGCTCATGGCGAGCGGCAGTGCCATGAATGTCATCGTGGCCACGACCGGGTTGAAATTCGGTGAGCTGAACAGGAATCCGAGGGCGACCTCGACGCGGCCGTTGCCGCGCGTGACGCCGCAGGCCACCGGGACGGCGCAGTTGGCGCAAACGCCGCCCGGCACGCCGACAAGGGCGCCCTTGAGCGAGTTCAAGTACAGGTTCTTGCCAACCTTGAGTGGGTAGTATCGCAGGACCGTGTGCAGGAGCGCACCGAAGAGCACGCCGAAGGTCATGCCGATCTTCATGCCGTCGAGCCAGTTGACGGCTGCCGCCAGGATCCGCTGCCAGGCAGGTGCGTCGGCCGCAACCTTCACGAACTGGCTGCCATACGCCATGCTCGGCAAGACGTCACCCACATGCTCCGCCTTACCGTAAAGTTGCGGATAGCGCGATGCAAACCAGAACACGCCCAGCAACAGCACACCGGCTGCGATGAAGATGAGGGGACGCCAGTGGCAGCGAATGCGCGCCAGCGTGAATCGAGTGGTTGCGGAGCTGATAGTCATGTTGTTTACCGGAGCTCTTTCGAGCCAGCCTAACAACAAGGCTCCAAGAGATCAATCCTGGTCGCCGTCGGGCAGGGGATCATTCGAGCGCGAGCCGTAACTGCTGCTCTGAAACGGACGCCGGTGGGACCATCTCGAAGGATGCGTCACGCCGCCCGAGCTGTCCGCGCCGGCGCTGCCGCGGGCAAGTCCCCTTCGCTGGAGCGCAGGTGGAAGCTCAGGTGGACGGCGAGAGCTTGCTCGGCGATCAGGATGCCGATAAAGAGCAGGAAAAACCAGGGGGACTCGGAGAGGTCGCTCTGGCGGGCAGTGGGATCGTCGCCGCCGCTGCCGGTGGCGGTGAACTGAATGCTGCCGGGGCGGGCCTCGCGCAGCAGGTTTGAATCCATCTCATCGCGGCTGACGCGCTGCAGCTTGCCCTCGCGCGGCGTGTCGACGTTGAACACGTGGGCCCACGAGGCCAGCACTGTCTTGCCTCCCTCGGGCACCAGCTTGGCCACGTACAACCCGGGCTCAAGGTTTTTCTCGAAGGTGTAGCGCAGTTCGCTCTTTTCTTGCTCGCCGAACTGTTCGCTGTCCAGTGACTGTGCAGCCGGCTTGCCGGGAACGGCCTTCATGAAGTAGCGTTCCATCTTCAAGAGACGGTTCTTTTGCTTGTACTGCTCGGCATCGACGACGATCTGCACCGGCGTGCCGACGGTCAGGTAGGAATCGGCAGCCTGGCTGGACAGGAAGTTCTGCATCTCCCAGATGAACGGTTGATAGATCAGCGAGCCCTGGCTGCCGCCGCCCCAGTCGTTCCATTCCTTGCCGGCCGTCGTGGTGATGGCCACTACCTTGCCCTTCCCGTAATTGCCAAGGACCACGAACGGATCGCCATACTTCACCTCGTCGATCAGGCTGACAATCTCGTCGCGCAGGGTGCGGACCTTCGGATCGGAAGTGGTCCAGAACTCGGTAAGGTTGGGATATTCCTCGCGCTCCTTTTCCTTGCCCTTGTCCGTGATCATGTTTTCGAGCGCGCCGGCGAGATGAAAAGCCTTCTTCTCCGATGTCGGGCCGACGAGTGCCTCGATGACCTTGCGATGACGGTCCAGCCCGCGCTGGTAGCCCTTGTACTCCTCATTCTTGAGCAACTTGTCGATCTCGCGCAGAATCTTGACGGCCGAGCCTTGATATGTGGTGATCGCCACGTCGTTGGGCAGCGTGGCCAGCTCTTCGACCTTGCTCCGGTCCGGCTTCCAGTCGGAACGCGGCACCTGGAAGTAGCGTTTGATGGGCAGGTCCTTCATGAAGTCGCGAAACTTGCGATCGCGAAAGACTTGCCCGAAGATCGGAAACGTGTCGGGATTGGGGTGGGTCGCATCGCGAAGGAGCACGTGGTAATCGTCGGCGGAGTACTCCGGCTTGCGCGGCTCGTCGGCGGCAGGCGGAAAATACGTCTCCCGGAGCGGCATCGGGAACAGACCCTTGCCCTTCTTGTAGAGCTGCTTGTTGTAATAATCCGGTGCGACAAGGGGCCCGAGGAAGAAGGCAACGCCACCGCCGTCGCGAACATAATTCTCGAGGTTGCCGAGTTGCTTGGGAGTGAGTTCGCGAACGTTCAGCATGAAAATCGTTGGGTATTGCGCGAGGTCCGCCCGCTCCAGCGCCTTGGTGGCGACGCCGCCGGCAATCTCGTCGCCGTAGACCACATCGTAGCTCGCTCCCGGCACCGACATGATGGCGTTCTTGATGAAGAAGCTGTCGCGGCTCTCTTCCCGGCCGCGGGCGCCCTCGCCGTCCACCACCAGCACCGGGACCTTGTTGCGGATCTCGACGGCGGTGTGGCGGACGTTGTCGTCGGGCAGGCCGTCATTCTCCAGCTTGCCGCGCTGCGGGCTTTCCAGCCTGGCGGAAATCTGCGCGAAGTAACTTTCGTTGCCCTTGATGGGCGGGTCGAATGGGACCTCGAAGCTGGCCGATGCCGTGCTGCCGGCCGCAATCTTGAGCGGCATGGACGGATTGAAGTCCAGCTGCAACATCTCCTGTCCGTTGGAATCGTCGAAGACGACGACGTTGACGTCAGCCTCGCGGGCACTGTAGTTGGCGACGGTCACCGTGAAGCTGACCGGCATGCCCTTGCCTGCGATGCGCGTGCCGGCACGGAGATCGATGATGCCGATGTTATCGTGCGACAGCGGCACGCCGGCCTGCCCCTCCGGGCGCAGCGGATGGGCGCAATCACGCAACAGAATCTTGGCATCGGGGAGGCTGGACAGCTTGAGAAACTCTTTCTTGATCGGCTCGGCTCCCGGCATGGACCAGTCGCTCTGCCGGAAATCGCTGAGAACATAGATCGCCACCCGGCTCTCCGGATTGCCGGCAATGATTTCCTGGGCCTTCTTCAAGCCGGGTAGCACGCCGACATGCAGCTTGCTTACCTCCAGCTGCTCCAGGTCGCTCTTCAGCGACTCGCGCTTTTCCTTGTCGCCCAGGCGCGTGTAGGTCTTGACCTCGTAGTTGCGGTCGGTCACCAGCTTGGAGAGCGGCAGCACCATGAGGCGATCATTGCGGTTGGACTGACTCAGGTTCTTGACGATCTTGTCGAACAGTTCGCCGTTCCTGGCCACGTCGAAGCAGTTGCGAGTGTTCTCGCCATCCTTGAACTGGTCGTTCATGCTCAGGCTGTCGTCGAGGAGCACGATGTGAATGAGGTCCTTGCCTTGGTCGGCGGCGAACGAAAAGCCGAAGAAGCGGGACACCAGCAGCATGGCGAGGAAGACCAGAAAGCAGCGCATGAGCAGCAGCAGCAGTTGCTCGATGATGAGCCGGCGGCGATTGCGTTTCTGGCTCTTGAGCAGAAATTCCATGGCCGCCCAGCGCAAACGCTTGAAGCGCATGCGGTTGATCAGGTGGATGATGACCGGCGAACTGACCAGGGCCGTGCCCGCTGCCAGGTATGCCGGGTTTGCGAAAAGTTCGATCATGGCTATCCTCATGCCGCCGGCGGCATAGCGCTAAGCAAACGGATTTCGACCCGCTTTCGTTTTCAGCCTCCGCCCGAAACCGCAAGCGGCGACCCACTCTCTTCTGAACACTGAAAACTGAACACTGAAAACTATATTCTCGCCTTCGCGGCCGACTTGAACATCGCCATGCGGTGGTGCAGGAACTTGCTCAGGACGGCGTCGAGATACTCGTTGGTGCTGACCAGCATGTAGTCGATGGCCTTGCGGGCGCAGCCGCGGCGAACCTCGACCAGGTATTCCTCAAGCGCTTCCAGGTAGCCGTCGCGCAGCGCCCGCGGATCGCAAAGCAGCTGCTCCAGCTCCTCCATGCCCTCGAAGCGTGTCGTGCCGGCAAACGGAAATTTAAGCTCGTCCTCGTCCATGACGTGGAAGACCAGTACGTCGTGCCGGCCGTGGCGAAGCATCTCCAGCCCACGGAACAGTGCCTCCCGGTCCACCAGCAGGTCGGAAACGAGCACGATCATGCTGCGACTGGCGGCTTTCTCGGCCACCCGGCGCAGGATCTTCTCGATGTCGGTCTTGTCCCGGGGCCGGCTCACGTCCATTGCCTTGATGATGGCGTCGATGTGCGTATGCTGGCTGCGCGCCGGCACGATGTGGCGGACGTCCTCGTCAAACGTGATGCAGCCGCACGCATCTTGCTGGCGGAGCAGCATGTAGCCCAGGCAGGCGGCGATGGTGCAGCCGTAGTTGTACTTGTCCAGCGAGCCACGCCCGTAACGCATCGAGTTGCTGACATCCACCACCAGCGTGCAGCGCAGGTTGGTCTCTTCCTCGAATTGCTTGATGTAATACTTGTCCGTCTTGGACCAGACCTTCCAGTCGAGGTGGCGGATGTCATCCCCCGGCGTGTAATCGCGATGCTGCACGAACTCGACGGAGTGCCCGAAAAAGGGGCTGCGGTGCATGCCGGTGATGAAGCCCTCGACCACCTGGCGAGCGCGCAGGTCCAGCCGCGAGATGCGGGCGATGGTGTCGGGGTGCAGGAAGCGGCGAGGATCGTCTTCTTTTACGGCCACGGATGCCCTCAAACGTTAATTTCAGTGATCTCTCAGCTAGCTGCCTGTCACGCGAAGATCTTCTTGAAGCGCTCGTCCTTGATCAGCTCGCCTTCGCGGCTGGGGGTGTCGCGGACCAGGCGCTCGATGACCGTGTCGGTGGTGATGCCCTCCGACGCGGCGGTGAAGTTGGTCAGCAAGCGATGCCGTAGCACCGGGTAGGCCAGCGCCTGCACGTCCTCGCACTGCACGTGCGACCGGCCGTAGAGCAGCGCCCGCGCCTTGGCCCCGAGGATGAGGAACTGCACCGCCCGTGGGCCGGCGCCCCACGACAGCCAGTCCTTGATGAACTTCGGGATCCCCGGCTCGCTCACGCGCGTCTGCCGTACCAGGGCCAGCGTGTACTGGATCACATGGTCCGTGACTGGCACGCGCCGCACCAGGCGCTGCAAGTCGAGGATCACGTCGCCGGCCAGCACGGCTTGCAGGTCCTCGTTGATGAGGGCCGTCGTCCGCCGGGCGATCTCGAACTCTTCCTTGAAGGTCGGATACACGACAAACACCTTGAACATGAAGCGGTCCTGCTGGGCTTCAGGCAGCGGATAGGTTCCTTCCTGCTCGATGGGGTTCTGGGTGGCCAGCACGAAGAATGGATCGCTGAGCCGATGGCGGACCCGGCCGACAGTGACTTGCCGTTCCTGCATGGCTTCCAGCAAGGCTGCCTGCGTCTTGGGCGGCGTGCGGTTGATCTCGT
Source organism: Planctomycetota bacterium (assembly GCA_016873095.1). Lineage (GTDB taxonomy): Bacteria > Planctomycetota > Planctomycetia > Gemmatales > Gemmataceae > VGYC01. The sequence continues at coordinate 39,764 of VGYC01000035.1, forward strand.
CGGCGAGGATGACGTTGGCGAACAGCGGGCCTTCCAGAAACTTGAACTCGCGATGCCCGGTGGAGCGGTTCTCCTCGATCACCTCCGTGCCGGTGATGTCGGACGGCATGAGGTCGGGGGTGAACTGAATGCGGCTGAAGGCCAGTGACAGCGTCTTGGCGAGGGTGCTGATCATCAAGGTCTTGGCCAGGCCGGGCACGCCCTCGAGGATGCAGTGGCCCCGGCTAAAAAGGGCGATCAGCAGTTCCTCGATGACCTGATCCTGGCCGACGATGACCTTCGATAGCTGCCGCTTGATCTCCTGAAAGGCATTCTGCAGCTTCTTGACGGCGGCCAGATCGTCCTGGGCCAGCTGGCCTTCGCTCATCTTCTCGCTCATGCGCTTCTCCTGAGGTTCGCTTGGTGGTTACGTTTGATTCTAGCGAATTGCCACGGCATGCAGTATCCGCTGAGGCGGGGTTGACGAAAAAAACGACGCCGCACTTCGCGCGGCTCCCTTGGTAGACGAATGTCCCGCACTTTTCTGACTCGCCCGGCACGTAATAGCCCCAGATCGCTACAACATCCACATCGCAACAATGGCGAATTGGCAAGCCCACAATGTTCGAGTGGCTGTTTCGACCGTCCTGTCCATGCGACCCGGCCGCCAAGGCCTGGGTCGAGGAACGCCTTGAGTGGCTTGCCGAGGAATTCGACGACAGCGCATTCAGCGGCCGGCGTCTGGTCCTTCCCACGTCGGAGTTCTTTCCAGATCCCTACGATGGCTCCAAGAAAGCCGTCCGCAGGCTGCTAGATCGCGTGTGCGGATACATGGACGTCGTGCCGGACCTGGTGGCGCTCCGCTTCGTTTCGGATGCCGGCAAGATCTGGCTGGTGAACGACGCCGGCCATTACCTCCCCGACGCGGCTGGTACCTACGAAGAGGGCGACGACAAGTTCATCATCCGCATCGACAAGGCCGGTCTGGATGATCCGATGGGGCTGGTTGGCACGATTGCCCACGAGTTGGCCCATGTGCGGTTGCTGGGCGAGAGCCGCATCATGCGCGAGTCCTTCGACAACGAATTGCTCACCGACCTGACGGTCGTCCACTTCGGGCTGGGCATCTTTCTGGCCAATACACCGCGAAACTGGGACAGCCAGTATTCGCGCTGGCCGGACACCGAATTGCTCAAGCCGGAGTACATGACTCCGCCCATGTTTGGTTGGGCGCTCGCGCATCTAGCATGGTTCCGCGGGGATGAACGGCCCGACTGGGCCAGACATTTGAGTTTCGCTGCCCGCGCCAACCTCAAGGAGGGCCTGCGCTATCTGCTGGCAACCAGCGACTCGGCCTACAGACCCGTGCGCCCGCGCTCACGCTAGATGAATTCTGGGAGGACGAGGCGGCGAGGCTCCTGCCAAGCCGTGGAGCTTTTTCGGACACCCTCGAACACCTCTCGTCCAAGTTACATTCCGGGCATACGTTTTGTGGAGACGCTGATAGCATGTAAACGAGGCTACTGTTTCCTGTCAAGGAGCGAACATGCGCATGACACGACACGGATTGATGGCGCTGGGGACGATGTCGCTGACGGCATTTGCGGTTCTGGCCGCCGACTGGCCGCAATGGCTCGGACCCAGTCGCAATGGCTCGTCGCCGGAGACAGGGCTGTTGACCGACTGGCCGAAGGATGGTCCCAAGGTACTGTGGAAAGCTCCCGGCGGCGACGGCTACTCATCGGTCGCCGTGGTCGGCAAGCGGGCCTACACCCTGGTCCAACGCGGTGCGGATGAGCTGGCCATCTGCCTGGAATGTCGCCGACGGCAAGGAACTTTGGCAGTCGCGCATCGGTCCCGCATTCAAGAACTCCTACGGCAACGGCCCGCGCAGCACGCCGGCGATCGACGGTGAGCACGTCTATGTCCAGTCGGTGAGCGGGCCGCTCGTGTGTCTCAAGGCGGACTCCGGGGCTTCCGTCTGGGAACGCAATATTCTCAAGGACTTCGCCGCCAAGAACATCACCTGGGGCCTGTCGGCGTCGCCATTGATCGACGGCAACCACGTCCTGGCGATTCCCGGTGGGGCCGGCGCCGGTATCGCGGCCTTCGACAAGAAGACCGGCAAGCTGGCCTGGAAACTGGGCGACGACAAGGCGGCCTACGCCTCACCCGTCGCCGTCAATGTCGCCGGCGCGAAACAGCTCGTTTTCTTCACCGCAGCCGGCCTGGTCGGCGTCTCGCCGGGTGAAGGCTCCGAGCTATGGCGCATGCCATGGCCGACCGAATTCGATTGCAACATCGCCACGCCGCTGCCCATCGGCGACAAGATATTTGTCTCCTCCGGCGAGGAAGTCGGCTGTGCTCTCTTGCAACTCAAGGGCAACGGTGCGCCGGCGGTCGCATGGGAAAGCAAGGGCAAGGGAAGTGTGATGATCAATTACTGGGCCAACTCGGTGCATCACCACGGCTATCTGTATGGCCTGGCTGGAGAGTTCTCCAAGGTAATCCACCTGAATTGCGTCGATGCCAAGACCGGCAAGCTGATGTGGTCAAAGAAAGCTTTTGGCAAGGCTTCAGTGACGCTCGCAGACGGTCATCTGTTCCTGGTTACCAAGAAAGGCGACCTGGTGCTGGCCGAGGCAACGCCGAAGGAGTACCGCGAGAAAGCTCGCGTGACGCCGCTGGGCGAGAACCGCACCGCCGCCACCATTTCCAACGGCCGGCTGTTCCTGCGCGACCGCGAAAACATCATGTGCCTGGATGTGAAGGGGCGCCAGTGACGCCGACATCGTTGCTGACAGCTTCCCAACCCCGTCGGAAAGCAACCGACAGGGTTCGCGAAGTCCATACAATGACGCTGAATTCACCCCTTGGTGTCAAGGCTTGTAATTCGGCAATGGCACTGCTCGCCGCTTTCCGGCTGGATGCCTCCCCGACCCAGACATGAGCAAAGAATCACAACTCCGGCAGGTACTTGATAGCGGCATCGTGGCGGTCGTGCGCTCGCCCGACCATCAACAGCTCGTCGAGGTCGCGCGAGCTCTCGCCGACGGTGGCGTCCGAGTGATCGAGATCACCATGTCCGTGCCGAACGCTCTTGATGTGCTCAAGCAGGTCCGGCAGGCACTTGGGGACCGCGTCCTGCTCGGTGCGGGGACGGTGCTTGACCCGGAGACGGCCCGAGCCGTGCTGCTCGTGGGAGCGGAGTTCATCGTCGCGCCCACGGTCAACTTCGATGTGATCCGTCTGTGTCAGCGCTATGACAAGCTGATCATGCCGGGCGCCTTCACGCCGACCGAGATCCTCGCCGCCTGGGAGGCGGGTGCGGACATCGTCAAGGTCTTTCCCGCCGATGTTGTGGGGCCGCCGTTCTTCAAGGCGCTGCGCGGGCCGTTGCCGCAAGTCCGGCTCATGCCGACCGGTGGCGTCGATCTCGCCACCGCGTCGGCGTTCCTCAAGGCGGGCGCCTGCTGCCTGGGAATCGGCGGGCAGTTGGTCGAACCCAAGGCGGTCGCCGAGCGCAACTTCGACCGCATCCGCGACCTGGCCCGCCAGTATGTCGCCATCGTCAACAAGACCCGTAGCGAGAAATAGCATGTCCTTCGAGGTCATCACCTTCGGCGAGGCCATGGTCCGCCTCAGCCCGCCGACTTTCAAGCGTCTGGAGCAGACAAGCAGCCTGGACGTGTTCGTCGGCGGCGCGGAACTGAACACGGCCGTCGCCTTGTCCCGACTCGGTCACGTCAGCGGCTGGGTGTCGCGGCTCACCGAGAATCCGCTGGGCCGGCTCATCGCCAATCGGGCCCGCGAGGCTGGTGTCCGCACCGATCACGTGCTCTGGACGGATGAAGATCGTGTTGGCGTCTACTTTCTCGAGTTCGGCGCAGCGCCGCGCGCCAGCGGCGTACTTTACGACCGCAAGGGCGCCGCCATCGCCGGCATCAAGCCCGGCATGGTGCCCTGGGAAAAGGTCTTTGCGGGCACGAAGTGGTTTCATGTCACCGGCATCACGCCGGCGCTGAGTCCCAACGCCGCCGAAACGACCCGCGAGGCGATGCAGGCCGCCCGCAAGGCCGGTGTCAAGACAAGCATGGACCTGAACTATCGCGTCAAGCTCTGGACCACCGCCGAGGCCGGCCGGTGCATGACCGACCTCATGCAGTTCACCGATGTCCTCATCACGACCGAGGAGGACACGGAGCGCGTCTTTGGCATCACTGGCAAGGACTATGAAGACGTGGCCGGGCAACTGGCGAGTCGTTTCCCCCTGCACATCGTCGCCATCACGCTGCGCGAGAACCCGCTGGTCTGGAAGAACGCCTGGACCGCCATCGCCTACGAGAAGGGCAAGGTCTACAAGACACGAAGCTACGAGGTGGAAATTGTCGATCGCCTGGGCGCTGGAGATTGCTTCGCGGCCGGGCTGATCCACGGCCTGCTGGAAAACGACGTGCAGAAGGGTATCGACTTCGGCGTGGCCGCCAGTGCCGTCAAACATTCCATCCCCGGCGACTTCGCCTGGATAACCCGCGCCGAGATCGAGGGGATGCTCAAGGGAGGCGGATTGCGGATCAGCAGGTGAGGTTACGAATGATGGATTCATTGCGTTGCCACCCCTCCTCTCAGTCCCTCGAAGTACTCCGGATTGAAAGCCACGGAGAAACGACAAGGAAACCATGCCCACGAAAAAACTCCGCGAACTATTGAGCCAGCCCGGCGCCATCCGCAGCCTGGGTGCCCACGACGTCTTCACGGCGTGCCTGATCGAGCGCGCCGGCCTGGAGACCGTGTTCATCGGCGGCTTCGGCACGTCGGCGAGCATGCTCGGCTTGCCGGATGTTGGTTTTCTCACACTGACGGAGATGGCCGACGCCGTGCGCCGCATGGCCATGCGCGTCAGCATCCCTGTGGTGGCTGACGGCGACACCGGCCATGGCGACCTGCACAACGTCGTCCGCACGGTGCGCGAGTTCGAGCAGGCCGGGGCAGCGGGCATTCTCCTGGAAGACCAGGTGGCGCCCAAGCGTTGCGGGCATTTCGCCGGCAAGGCGGTCATCGCCGCCGACGAGATGATTCTGAAATTGAAGGCCGCCCAGGATGCGCGCCGCGATCCAGACTTCATCATCGTGGCCCGGACCGACGCCCGCGCCGTCGAGGGCATCGATGCCGCCATTGCTCGAGCCAACCAGTATGGCGCGGCCGGCGCCGATGTCTGCTTCATCGAGGCGCCCGAGTCTCGGCAAGAGCTGGAACGCATCCCGCGCGAGGTGCGCTATCCACTCCTCGTCAACATGCTCAGCGGCGGCGTCACACCCATCCTGAGTGTCAATGAGCTGGAAAAGCTCGGCTACAAGATCGTCGTCTGCCCCATCGAGAGCTTGCTGGTCGCGGGCACGGCGATCATACGGCTCATTGACACACTGCTGACACGCGGCCGGGTCGATCTTGCCGCCGAAGAGATGATGACCTTCGATCAGGTCAAGCAGGTTCTGGGTCTGGACGAGGTGATAAAGCTGCGCGACCGGCTGGGCTGATTTCAGATTGGCTATCGGGGGCGTGATGCCAGCAGGTGCTTCGCCACCCAGTCGGCCTCGTCGGGCGGCAGCGACACGTCCGGCGGCTTGCGATAGTCCACAACCAGGTCGAAGCCGCCGTCATCGTACACTTGCGTCAGCGCGGCTTGCAAATCCAGCGAGACGTCCGCGTCCCCCTTCAGGAGCGGCACAGGCACGACAGGCAAGATGGCGTCGATGGTGCTTGACCAGACATCCGTCCAGGAACGCCGCCGCGCGCGCGTAAGCAACACGAAATAGGCGCCCGCCGGATAAGGGTCCAGCAGCGGAATGCGCTTGCCCTGATGATGCAGGTCGATCTCCAGCAAGTGGGCCGAGCTGCGCAGAAACCGGCTGCGCTTGCGCAGGTACTCACGCCTTCTGCTCCCCTTGTTGGTCGGTGAGAGCAGTTCGATGGCAGTCACGAGCCGGCGTTTCTCCGTGTCGCGGATCTCGATGCGATAATGGGGAATGCGCGTCGTGAACCGATTGCGCAGCCGTACCGGCGCCGTGTGCACGCCTGCTTGGGCCACGGGCAGCTCGCGATGGCGCGTCTTGCGGACACCCACGTCCGGGATCACGGAGCGCGTAGAGATCATGACATCTTCCAGCGGCCCCGAGCTGTAGGTGCGCTCCGGCAGGGCGATGTACTTCGGCCGTAGCTGCGGCAGCAATTGCCGTGCGATCCCCGTGGCCAGGTGTGCGTGGAAGCTGGTCCACAGGTGGCCTTCCAGGTAGGGGTCCATGCCAGGAAATGGAGACGGCATCGGCAACCTCGGTGAGCTGGAGTCTTGGGTCATTCTACGAAACCGATCTCGGCAATTTGCTATCTAGACTAGACGGTGCACGAATGATATTGAGCCAGTCGGCGACGATTGCTATGGCAGTCTCATGACCGGGCAAAATGCACGCCTGGGAAGCTTGCTGATTCTGCTGGTTGTCGGTTGCGCGCCGCTGGGAACCTGGCTGGGCAAAGAGACTGCCGCCGGCAAGTTCGATACCTTCAGCAAGATCAAGCTGGGAATGATTGAATGGGAAGTCGAGACAATGCTTGGCGGCAAGAAGGGGACAGAGTTTTTTCCAGATGGTTGGCCAAGGATCGCAAGAGAAGTGCCTGACCTTGGATTCTGCATGTTCCCCAACGATAAGATCCGCTGGGTTTACTGGCGCGTCAAGGGTCCTCACCAATGGATCGCGATTGGAACGTGCCGCAGGATCAATGCTGCTTCGCTGACGATGTCTGAGATTGTGATCAAGAAAAGCGGCTTGAACGGCCCGGACCTTCCGCCTGGGGCATCGCCGTGATGATGTCGTAAAGCAGGACGAAAGTTCAAAACAAAGGGGGGCCGCGGCGAGATCGCGCCGCGGCCCCCTACATTCTGCGGCTGCATCCGACGGCAGCCCGTCGGCTACGTCAACGCAGCCGCCTCTGGTTACCATTACTCACTGGACCACCTCCTTCCGCTAGAACCTCCCGCGCCCGGCCGGGCAACCAGCTCGACCGTTTGCGGCTCTAGCCAATCACGCCACGGTAGCGTGACACCACGCCCTCATTCTAAACAGCCCTGTCTGTCGGGTCAAGCATTTTGCCGCGTCGGCGAGCCCGTTGCGATGTACGACGAGCCAGTCTTTTTTCGGTTCTCACCAAGGGGCAAAAATCTCTTCCCCCGCAGAACTCTCGACTTCGTAAGAATAAGCCCGCGGTTGCAGTTTTTTTCAGAATTTTTCGACCATCCTCCAAACCAAACGGGGATATATTGTGTTGTAATGGTGGCGCCCGCCACCTTCCCCGTTCGGCATTGGAGGCCGTCATGAAAATCGCGATCACCAAACCACTTTTCGCCTGGGACGCCCTGGAGGATTCGCCGTCGCTGCAATCGCTGCGTGTCCTTCTCGAGGC
>VGYC01000036.1 GCA_016873095.1 Planctomycetota bacterium
AACTGAAGGCGCTGGGGCTCGAACCCAGGACCTACGGATTAAAAGTCCGTTGCTCTACCGACTGAGCTACGCCTCCTAAGTTGTTTAGTTTCAAGTACTTATGTCGTTCTTCCTTTCCATTGTTTTTTCCTTACTACTACTTGAACTACTCCTAGCGACCGGATAAGCTAGGAAAATGAAGCCCGTCCGTTCGTCGCGAACGGGCTTCTACAACTACTTACCCTTTGAGCAGGAGTAGTCGCATGAACAATTCTAGCGGATCGGTTCCCATTCGCAAGCATTCGTCGGGAGTAGTGAGGAGTAGTCGCCCCGAGAAGCCGTTCAAGGGCTTCCCTCTTTTCGCGCATCCCAGCGGGCAGTGGGCGCGCAAGATTCGCGGTCGGCTGGTCTATTTCGGAAGCTGGCGCACGGACCGCTCCGGCACGGCCGCGCTCGAATCGCATAACCGCGAGTGGCCGTACCTGAAAGAGGGCAAGACGCCGCCAGCTGTCGATGTCGGCAACGGCTGCACAATGAAGCAGTTGGTCAACGCCTTCCTTGCCTTGAAGGAAAGCAAGATGGAAGCCGGCGAGTTGTCGCCGCGCTCCTATCGCGATTATTTTTTGACTTGCGAGATTCTGATTGACCAATTCAGCCGCGAGCGCCTTGTATCCGATCTTCGGCATGATGACTTCCGCCAGTTCCGCTCGCAACTTGCGAAGCGCTACAACGTCGTCAGCTTGCGCAATTGCATCAACCGCATTTGCATCATTTTCAATTTCGCGCACGAAGCCGGCTTGATTGACAAGCCTATGACATTCGGCGGTTGCTTCGACCGTCCTTCCGCTCTATCACTTCGCCGCGAGCGCAATGCACGCGGGGCGCGGTTGTTCACGCGCGATGAGTGTATCGCGATTCTTGAAGCGGCGGACGTTCAGCAAAAGGCGATGGTCTTGCTCGCGCTCAATTGCGGGTATGGCAACACCGACGTTGCCAACCTGCGCGAATCGCATTTCAAGCCGGGCGGCTGGGTTGAGTTTCCACGCGTCAAGACGGAGATTCCAAGGCGCTGCCCGCTCTGGCCTGAAACCTTAGAAGCGGTCAACGCGTGGCTGCCCTTGCGACCGCGCCCGGCCAATCCGGAAGCGCGTGGCCTTGTTTTTCTTACAGCCAAGCAGGGCCGTGCTTGGGTCCGCGTGCAACCACGCAAGCGGACACCTGATGATGACACCGACGACGACAAAGGACCGCAGGACATTCCACTCGATGCGCTTTCACAAGCGTTCGCCAAGTTGCTTCGGAAACTCGGCATCAACGGTAGGCGCGGCTTTTATTGCTTTCGACATTGCGTCGAAACCATCGGCGGCGAATCGCGCGATCAAGTTGCCGTCGATGCCATCATGGGTCACGTTGACAGCAGTATGTCAGCGAACTACCGCCACGCGATCAGCGATGACAGGTTGCGGGCCGTTGTCAACGTCATTCACGATTGGCTTTGGTCGAAGCCAACAACGACGAACGACACGGGCGCGACGAAAGGCGGTGCGCGATGAACTATCCCGACCCGGTGTTGAACCTGTTGGAACTGCTGGCGCTGGTTGTCGGCAATCGTTCGCCAGTTGCCAATTACTTCCATCCGCAGCAAGCGAAGGCGGAGCGCGAGCAAGCGGGCGAATCGCTGCGCCATTTTCTCGCCGCCCACTGCCCCGCGCCAACGCCGAAGCCGGCCCCCGACACGCTTGCGGAAATCAAGCGGCAAGCGCTCGCCGATCCGCGCGTGAGAATCGCCGAACTTCAGCAGCGGGGCGACGCGCCCGGCGAAGGCTTGCTCGTCGCGCTTGGCTTCGGGGACGCGCTCGCCGTCGCCCTGGCGGATGACCTTGTAAGGCGCGGCAGTCGCGGCATCGTCCTGGCGGAAGCTGGTCAAGCGCTGCTTGCCCGTCGCCGGCTATCCGCTGCCGACCGGCAGCAACCGCAAGCGACCGATTCGACCGCGAGCGCCCCCGCCCCCCGTCGTCCGGATACGTCCGCGCTGGTCGATGATGAGATTCGCAAGATCATCGACGGGCAAGGGAGCGCGGACGACAAGCTACGGGGTATCTCGCGAATTGACAGCCTCTTCTATGCGTGGCAATCGCCGAAGCTGGCCACGCTGCTAGGTTGCACTGCGGACAACATCCGCCAAACGCGGTGGTGGAAAGAGGACCGCAAGGCGTGGCTGGAAAAGGAAGCCCGCGACCGGGACAGCGAACCGCCCAGCTTCGATGAACTGTAAGCCGCTCACGCGCGACTTACGCGGGCCAAAATGTTCCAAGTTTTTTCGCGGCGGTTTTCGCAAGGAAGCCGCCGCTTTTGTTTTGCCTTCACTCACGCGCACCCTTCCGCCATTCCCGTTTCGTGTAAACCGCAAACGCGGTCTAACGGGGCGAACGCAATGGCAACGGCAACAGTCGGATACACAACACCGCCGAAGTTCGCGAAGTTGCTCGGTGTTGATGCTGACAAAATATTGGCATTCATTCGCACCGGGCAACTCGCAGCGGTCAACCTGGCAGTGAATCCGCAGGGCAAGCCGCGATACCGAATCGCACTGGCTGACGCGGAGCGCTTTCTACAGTCGCGAGCGACAACACCGCCCGCAGCAAAACCGCGCCGGCGCCGGCGAACGATCGCCGCGCCCGTCAAGGAATACTTTTAATGCCGCCGATCCCGGAAAGATTGAGAAAGCCCCACGCCAACGGCAAGCAGCGAAGCGGGCTGGCCGCGCACCTGGCGAACGGCAAGGGCCGATTGCTGACCGCAGCGGCAACCGTGGCCCCTGCCCCTGACTCCGCGCGCTGTCCACGGGGCGATGATGACTCTGCCGCCCCTGGACACGGAGAACAAAACGGCATCCGGGTAGGCGGGGTATCCGGGCCTGGAGAAAGGCAAGAGCGCGCGGGCATCGTGGGCAAGTTGTGCGCCTTCCTGCATCGGTTCATTGTCCTGCCCGATCAAGCGATTCTGGTTGTGGCAACATGGTGCATCGCTTCATGGGTTGTGGATGCATTCGACCGCTTCGGACATTTGGCGGTTACTTCGCCCGAAAAGCGCTGCGGAAAAACTCGGCTGCTGCAACTCATTGAGCAACTTTGCCGCGTGTCGCATCATGTCGCGAATATGTCGGCTGCCGTCGTTTTTCGATTGATCGCGCGCGATCGACCTACGTTGCTTTTGGATGAAGCCCAATCGCTCATTAGGCGCGGATCGGAAGCGTCGGAAGTCATCCGAGAAATTTATTGTGCAAGCATCGACCATAACGCGAAAGTCTTGCGCGTGGGCGGGCGGAAATTTGATTCCGTCGTTGAGTTTCCGATTTTTTCCCCGAAGGTGATTGCGTGCATTGGCGACCTTGACGGCACGCTCGCGGATCGGTGTTTGCCGGTTCGCTTGGAGCGGAAGAGCGCTGGTCAAGTTGTTGAACAATATCGGTCGCGGGTTGTTGAAGCCATCGGCGCGGAACTACGCGCGGAAATCGAAGAATGGACAAACGCCAACTCGGACCGTGTACGCGCGGTTTATGACGACTTGCAACCCTTTCCGCTTGCCAATGACCGATTAGCCGAATTGTTGTTGCCGTTGCAAGCGGTGTTGACCGTGGCCGATCCTGGCAGCTTGCCCGACCTTCGCGCGTTCGCGGTCGCGGCTGACTCAGCAGAAATTGAACGCGACCGCGCGAGCGCCGGCGTGCTCTTGCTGTCGGCCATCCGTGAAATTTTTGGCGACCGCGATTTCTTGCCAACTGTCGGCTTGCTGTGTGAATTGGTCAACCGCCCGGAAGAACCTTGGGGCAACTGGTCGCGCGGGAACGCAATGACGGATGAACAGCTTGCGCGACTGCTTCGGCCCTTTGGCATCCGGCCCGAAAAGCAACAACACAAAGTCGCGGGCAAGAACCTTCAGTGTCGCGGGTATTTCCGCGTTCGGTTCGCGGATGCCTGGCAACGATACTGCCCCCTGTCTGTTGCTTTGGAAATGCCCGGATACTCGGATACTCGGATACCGCGCGACAAGTCCTGATTATTTCCAGGCTTTCGGAAAGGTATCCAGGTATCCGGGCCATTAGGAAGGACAAACGACGATGACAACGATTCTCGAATTCTGGATTGCAAAGTTGCTCGGCCCGGCGACCAGCAGCGAAGGGCGCGGAGTTTCCAACTGGAAGTGTCCCGGCTGCAATGGCGCGACGTTTCACACGATGCCCGACCGCCCGCCGAACAAGCATCGCGCGAAGTGCTGGCGGGCGGCTTGCACGTTCAACACGCCCGCCGACATTCACGACCTGTTGCAATTCTGCCGCTCCGAACTGCGCTATGCCGACCGCCTGGAATTGCTCGCCGACTGGCGCGAGCAATGGCAGCAGCTTGGCGACAGCCAGGCAGACAGCGAGACGAACGGCGAAGGTCCAGAAATCTTTCGCCCCGTGGAGCGCGCGGAAGCAAGGCGAATCGCGCGCGAAGCAAATCTTGACGCTTGCTTTGATGCACTCGCCGACCTTCGCGCCGTGCTTGCCGAGCGGGGGGCCGATGAATCGCAGGCGCTCGCAACCATCCGCGCCGTCGGCGACTGCTGCCGGAAGCGCGGCGTGTCGATGGAAGCGCTCGCCTTGCGCTGGGGACTTTTTGATATGGACGTGCGCCTAACCGACAGGATTTGCCGCGTTATGGCCGATGATGGCGACACGCAATTTGCAACCGACTACCGCCGCTATGTCGCCAGCCAGTTGCCGCCCGGCCTGGCGGATGCCATCGACCCGGACACGATGACGCTTGCGGATGGAATCCATGTCCAGGCTTGCGAGCGATCCGCTTGCGAGCGCTGCGAGAAAATCGCCGCCGACGTGGAGCGCCGCAACCGAAGAAAGGCGGTGCAATGATGCCCCCGCTTCTTTCTTCCAATGGCGCGGCCGCCGTCGCCACTCGCCGCCTACCGCCCGTGCCGCGAAGGAATGCCCCCGCAACCGTCGCCGTCCTTCCCGCGCGGCCTGGCGCTCTTGCCCGATGCAAGCTGACACCGCCGCTCAAATGGCACGGCGGGAAAAACTACCTGGCGAAGCGCATCATTGAATTGATGCCGCCGCACGTTCACTACGTTGAGCCATTCGCGGGCGGGCTGGCGGTGTTGCTCGCGAAGGACCCCGAAGGGGTTAGCGAAGTCGTCAACGACGTTGACGGCAACCTGATGAACTTTTGGCGGACGCTGCAAGTCCCGGATACTTTCGAGCGATTCGCGCGCGTTGTCCAGGCGATACCCTTCAGCGAAGTCGAATGGCGCGAAGCCATGCCATCGAATCTCGGAAGTTCATTGCGACAAGCGATTGCCTTTTTTGTTCGCTGCCGTCAGTCACTCGCGGGCCGTCAATCGTGCTTTGCTCCACTTTCGCGGACACGGACCCGAAAAGGAATGAATGAGCAAGCCGCCGCTTGGCTTGGCGCGGTTGACGGACTGGCTGCTGTTCATGCCCGGCTTCGTCGCGTTGTCATTCTGAATCGCCCCGCCGTTGAAGTCATCCGCCAGCAAGACGGACCGGACACTCTCATTTATTGTGACCCGCCATATCTCGCATCGAAGCGGACCGCGCCCGACGTGTACGCGCATGAAATGACAACGGCGGATCATCGCGAGTTAGTGACATGCCTATGTCACTGCAAGGGCAAGGTCATGTTGAGCGGCTATCGCTCGGTGTTGTATGACGCGGCGCTAAGCGGTTGGACCCGCCATGATTTCGACGTTGCCAACAACGCCGCGAGCGGGAAAGAGAAACGGCGAATGACGGAATGCGTCTGGTGCAATTGGTGACAAGGACAACAGCGAACGCGGAAGGACAACAGCGTACCGGCATTCGCGGAAGGACAAGACCAGCGCCAGCGAAAGCCCCCAGCCCAGCAGCCAGGAACAGCAGCAAGCCCGGCCCCTTAACGGGCTGCCCACTACTCCCCGAAGAGTAGTAGTCCGCAACCTGGAGAAATTGGAATCGCCAAGGAATCGCCTAGCGGAATCGAAGTAGGGCAACGGATTCGGAGACCTTAGCACGGCAGATTGCCAACGGTTTTTGAGGCATCCACTATGGCCGAAACACCCAAAGACGAAACAGCCAAGCCGCGATTCCAGCGAGCGAAAGGCGGCGCACCGCGCGGCAATGATAACGGCATGAGGCACGGGTTGAAAGCCGGCAAGTTGCCGAAGAGCGCCCGCTACATCGAAGTGAGAGTCAACATCGTGAGGCGCAATCTTGAAAGCGCTGTTGTCGAGTCTAAGGGCGAGGTCTCATTGCCCGATGCCGCCGCGATTCAGACCGCATGTCGCTGGGAAAGGCACGCGGCTTTAGCGCAGCGCTGGCTGACCAAAGAGCATGACAAGATGACGCCGGAGCAGCGGCTAAACTTCTCGCGCGAGATTGCCAAAGCAAGTGCCGAGCGCGACAAGGCAATCAAGATGCTGAACCTAGACCGCGATTGCCGCGAGGATTTGCTTGACAAGTTATACGCGCGCCCGGCAATCAGCGCCGATGGCGCCGCTGGCACGGGGGACCGATGATGCGCTATGAATTGCATACACGGCAGCGCGACAGCGACCGTCGCGAAGTGTCGCAACACCGAACGCTAGAGCAAGCAATGGCCGAAGCCAGGCGATACATCGCTCGCGAGGGTCAGCTCCAGCAGTTCACGCTTGCGCTCTATGACCGGCAGCGGAAGCACGACGCGCGACGGCATGACACTGATGACCAGATTGTCTTTCGATACGGGGAGTGAATCGGTGGACTTGCTTCAACTCCAATCCGATCCGAGCGCCTTCCGCGCGTCGCTGTTGATCGACACCGACAGCGGGCCGAAGCCGTTTGCCGATTGCGTTGATGATTGGCAAGCCCGCGACTTCGCCGCTATGGATGATGGCTGGCGAAGGGCCGCTGGTCAGCAAGTGCAAGCCGGTTGCTTCCAGCGGGCTTGGCTTGAACGGCCGCGCGGTCATTCGAAAACTTTGGACATTGCAATCATGGTCGCATGGCTTCTCTTCGCCAGTCGCAAGCGCCTTAGCGGCATCGCTGCCGCTGGCGACGAAGATCAAGCGCGGCTGCTTCGCGATGCGGTGGGTAAGCTAGTCCATTGCAACCCGTGGCTTGCCCGCGTGCTGGAAGTGCAAAGCGCCCGCGTCATCAACACGCATACCGAGTCAGCGCTAGATGTTATCCCGAGCGATGCGCCAAGCAGTTATGGACTCACGCCGGATGTTGTCGTTTGCGACGAAGTTTGCCATTGGAAAAAGCGCGACTTGTGGGACAGCCTGTTGTCATCGGCAGCAAAGCGCGCAACTTGCGTGCTCATTGCCATCACAAACGCCGGCATGCGCGATGATTGGGTATGGACGCTGCGCGAAGCGATCCGCCAGGACTCGGCCCGCTGGTATTTCTCGCGCCTTGAATCGCCCTGCGCAGCCTGGATAACTCCGGACAGGCTTGCCGAGCAAGAGCGCCTGTTGCCGCCGACCGCCTACCGTCGCTTGTGGCTGAATGAATGGGCGAACGCTGGCGGCGATGCACTCAGCGAAGCGGACATTCGCGCGGCATTCGTTCCCGGACTCGCGCCCCTCAACAGCGCGGCCGAAGCGCCGGGCTTCGACTTCGTTGCCGGCTGCGATGCCGGAGTTTCGCGCGATGCAAGCGCGCTAGTCATTCTTGGCATTCGTCGCGACCACGCCGGACACGGAACAATCCGGCTTGCGGCAACGCGAATCTGGCGACCGGCGAAAGGCAGCAAGGTCGATCTAGGGCAAGTCGAATCCGCACTGGTCGATTGTCATGCGCGATTCAACTTGCGAACAATCAACCTTGATCCGTGGGAGTTGCGCTACCTGGCTTCACGCTTGCAGTCGGGCGGACTCGGCAGAATCGACAACTTGAAATCGCCGCTGCCCATTGTCGAAGTGCCGCCGACCGGGAGCAACCTTCAGCGGATGGCCACGGCAATGCTTGAAAGCTTCGCCGACCGTCGATTGCACTTGTTTGATGATGACGACTTGAAGCGCGACCTTTCACGGATGCGCGTTGTCGAAAAAAGCTACGGCTTCCGAATCGAAAGCCCGCGCGATGCGAGCGGACACGGCGACATGGGCAGCGCGTTTCAATTAGCGTTGTTGGCCGCTAGTGAACTGGCAGCTAAGCGCAAGGTCAACGCGGGGACGATGGAAACCGTTGACGCTGACAAGCCGTTGTCACCATTCGCGCGGGCGATGCGCGACGCCGAAGCGCGAGCGGCAGCCTTTGAGCAAGAGCAAGCGGAGTGGCTGCGCGGCGAAGATCATCAACACGAATTTCGCGAAGCAATGAGAGCGGCAGGACGACAAGCAAACCTTTTTGAGTGAGGGAGAAACAAGCAATGAACGTTGAAACCGTGAGTGAGTTTCTGGATAGACACCCCGGCCCCGCCGTCGCCATCGGCAACGGCTGTTGGCTGTTCCCTGACGGCTGGCGTTGCTGGAATGACCTCGCGGGCCGCGATCCTGCGCTAACACTCGCGACCGCGCCCGTCCGCGCCATGGCGCCCCCGACCGATGCCGGGGAAATGCTCAAGATGCGCTATCGCTACCACAGCGTTCGCGCCGAGCGCCTAGCTGCCGATTTCGCCCGCTTGAAAAGCATCGTGCTCGGCGATGCGCGGGGCCGCTTTGAGTGGGACGATGCCGCCCACGGGGGACCCGACCCGCGCGACGCGGCGAAAGCGCTGGAGCGACTGCGCGACTTGACGCGGGCCGAGCGTGCGATTGTCGCGGACCTGCAAGCGCAGATTGACAACCTGCCGGAAGAAATTGAGCGACGCGCCCACGAAGAATGGGCGCGCCGGCTGAACGAGCAACAGCGGCAAGCCGCCGAAGCACGCACCGAAGCCATCGCAGCCATTGAACTTTGACAACCGGGAGACTCTTTCACGAAAGGACGATAGCAATGCGCAGGACGAATCACGCCGACCTGAAATTCAACGCGCCCCTATACCTTCGGCGCCACCTGGACCGACAGGCGCGGCAGCCGCTTTGCGTCAAGCAGCTTGCGAAGAATCGCCGCCGGGCTGGGACGGACGATGACGACGGCTTGCAAGGCAACCGCGCCGGCAGCCAGCGGCGAACGGTTGACGGTCGCGATTACATCGTTGCCCCGCTGACGTTGTTGATGGCCGACACCGTGTTGCCGGGCAGCCAGGGCGCGCTCTTCTATCCGGCTTCCGAAGTGGGGCGGGCCGTCCGTGGGTGGGAAGGCAAGCCACTCACGAACGGCCATCCGACAAGGAATGGCAAGATGCGCGGCGCCGCCGATGAAGATGCCATTGGCAGCATCACGAACGTGAAGTTTCGCAATGGCCGCTTGACCGCTGACGCGTGGTTTGACGTGGAGAAAACCCAAGCGAGCGACAGCGACCTTTTCACGAACATCTTGGAGAACTTGGAGCGCGGCGAGCGCATCGAGTTGTCAACCGGATTGTTCACGGACAACGAAGAGAAGCCGGGAAGGACAGCCGACGGCAAGACCTTCAGCGCGATAGCCCGCAACCATCGCCCCGACCACGTTGCGATTCTGGACAGCGACAAGGGCGCGTGCTCGCTTCAAGATGGCTGCGGAGTCTTTGCCCGCAATGCCCACAATTGCAAGTGCGGCAGCCATTGCGGGCGATGCGGCGGAAGCGCGAACGTCGCGACCGATGATCCTTTCAACACGCTGCTTGCCGACCTTGACTTTCTGAACGCCAACGCCGGCCCGGATGATGATGACTGGCTTTTGCCCCTGCCGCCCGTTGCCGTTGTCAGCAATTGCAATCGCAAGCGCGCGACACGCGCGGACGATAACGACGGCGACGAAGATTGCCTGGAAGAAAACATGAAGCGGCTTTGGCCGCACGATGATGACGATGAGGAATGCGAAGACGCGGACGACGAAGAATGCATGGGTGATTGACGTTAAGAGGGGGGCGCTGACTGGAGCGCAGCGCGCGACGCAAGTCGCCGGCATCGCCGGGTTTTTACTCCTCCCGGCGGTGTCGCCCTTTTGTCTCTTTGAGGGTCAAACGAAATGGTGAAGGCGGTCCGCAAGAAACGCAAGCAGCCCGAATTTATCGTCCCCGTGCCGCCGACGCCGGAAGAAATCGCGGAGCGCTGTCTGGAGATTCAGGCGGAGTGGTCATCGGCAGAGCGCGCGAAGCGCGACCTTCGGGCGCTGGCTGAATATCGCCCGGTCAGTTTCTCGCCCGGTCGCATCGCGCTTGACATGGGAGCGCTCGGCGAATCTTAATCGCCGAGTCAGGGCATCGCGGCTTGAGCGGCGCACCGTAACGGCCCGATGCCGCTCCCCCCCCCCCTTTCTCACCTTTCCCCTCACTTCGACTGCGGGCCGTCCTGCGCGATCCTGGCGCGATTGCGGGCCTGTTCCGGGCATAGTCCAACGTAGCAATAGACCGTTGCTCTTGCCCCTGGCAAACTGCCCTGGCTTGCCCGCGCGACAGGAGTAGTAGGCTACTACTCTTAACGCGGATAAACGCGGTTTTTCAAGGTTTTTTGACAGTGGCTTGTCACAAGGCGAGAAGCGCATTTCGCCGCAGAAAAACAAGGGTTTTCGAGTGATATGGGATATGCTCGCGGTGGGTTAAAAGTCCGTTGCTCTACCGACTGAGCTACGCCTCCGATGGTTGAATTTTCCTTGGTATTTGCTGTGTTTGTAATCTCGTAGCAAGCGGGGTCAGAAAACCCCCGGCGACGTTGACGCGTCCCGAGGACAGAGCGAACGCTAGTAAGGAGCATCCGCTATGTCTCAGTCTACTCGCAAATCCAAGTCCATCAAGCCTGAGAAGCCCTGTCCGGAGTTCCCGCTCTTCCCAGGCCATGGTCCTTCTCGGCGCTGCCGCATCGTGACTCCGCCGGCGTGGAACTCCGGAAATCTGCGAAAACTTCACGGTCGAGTAGGCGGCGTCGACCAGCGCCATCTACCGTGGCTTCCACTGCTTCGCTCAATCAACACTACTTAGTAACGGCACGTGACACTGACGTTGCAGGTGATTTCGAGATCACCGGCGACCAGCGGGGTGTCGCTGTCGTTGCCTGGCAGGAACGCGATGTTTTGCAGCGTGTTCTGCGTGCGCCCGCCGTAGAAGACGCGTGGCTCGCCGGAGATGCTGATGGCGGAGGCGATCTTCTCATCGGCGCCGCGGGCCAGGGCACGCGCGTTGGCCATCGCTTCTTCCACTGCCTTGGTCAGCGCTTGCCGGCGGATGTCTTCCACGTTGCGCTTGAAGAATACGATCTGCTCGACGCCGGTGGCGCCGTTTTCCAGGGCTGCGTCCAGCACCTTGCTGGCCGCCTCCGCCAACTTGACGGCGTCCTCGTTCTCCACCAGCACGGTGAAGCTATTGGTCACGTGGTAGCCAAGCACCCTGGGCAGCTTCATCTCCGCTTGCGGGAAATTGTGGATGACCGGCTGCACGCTCAGGTTGCTCGACTTCATCTTGAGATTGGGGATCTTGAGCGCCTGCAAGGCTTCCATGACTTTCTTCACTTTTTGCGCGTTGTCGGCGCGTGACTCGCGTACCTGCAAGCCGTAGTTCTCGACGCGAAAAAACACGCGTGCCGAGTCCGGCTTGACGCGCAACGACGATTGCCCGGAGGTCGTCAGCACGCGCTTGTCATCGTCCTTTCTGGCGCGCTCGCCGCCTCGATCCTGCGCCTGGCCCTGATGGTTGCCCCACCAGTACGCGCCGCCAACCAGAATGACCGCCGCCAGCGCCAGTGTCGAACGATTCATGATTTCCTCCCAGAAAAAGTCTTGCATGCGAACAAGCCACATCATTCTACCGTGGTTCGAGCAAAACTCGCGTAACGTCACGGTAACATGATTCCCCCAGACATGCGTGACCGCCCGACGGTTTCGCGTACAGAACCACGCCAAAGCGACTATAACAACTCCCGGAGGAACCACGGTGCCCAACCCCATTGACACTCTGTTCAGCAAGTTCCGCGCCGTCAAGCGAAAGGCGTTCATCCCGTTCGTCCCCGCCGGCGATCCGGACCTGGCGACGACGGCGCAGCTCGTTCGCGCGCTGGCGAAGAGCGGCGCCGCCCTGGTCGAGATCGGCTTCCCGTACAGCGATCCGATCGCCGACGGCGCCGTCATCCAGGCCTCGTACACGCGTGCCCTGGCCAGGGGGCTGCGCATCGATGACATCTTCCGGCAGATCGGCCCGCTGGCTGCCGAACTGTCGATCCCGCTGGTGGCCATGGCGTCGTTCAGCCTGGTGCATCATCGCGGGGCGGAGAGATTCATCGAGCAGGCAAGCAATGCCGGCTTCAGCGGCGCCATTGTGCCGGATTTGCCGATCGACGAGGCCGGCGAGCTGGGCCGCCTGGCCGCTGCCCGCGATTTCAAGCTCATTCACCTGGTCACGCCCACGACGCCGCCGGAGCGCGCCGCCCAGATCGCCAGGAGTTCGACCGGTTTTCTTTATGTCGTGAGCGTGACCGGCATCACCGGCGAGCGTGCACAGTTGCCGCCGGAAATCATCCAGCAGCTTGACTGGCTACGCGGCCAGGCGAGCGTGCCGCTGTGCGTCGGCTTCGGCATCAGCAAGCCGGAACACGTCCACATGCTCCGTGACCACGCCGACGGCATCATCGTCGGCAGCGCCCTGGTCCGCCGCCTCGAGCAGGCCGGCTCCAAGCCTGAGCCGCGGGACATCGACGCCATCGCCGACCTCGGCAAGGAACTGGTGGATGCGTTGAACGGCTGAGATGCGTTACAGCCGGCTGCGCAGTCAATGAACCTGGGAGGGCGAGGCGGGCGAGGCTCCTGCCGAGCCGACTGGTCGCTGTCGGTATCGGCTCGGCAGGAGCCTCGCCCTCCCGTCGCGTTGGCCGCGCAGTCCTCAAATAAATCCGCTACCCGTCATGGCGCCTTGAGAACGGGCACGTCCACTTCGGCTGCCATACCGGAGCGAAAGGGACTGGCGGGGTCGTCGAGCCGGACCTTGATGGCGAAGACCTGATGGTGGCGCTCATCCAGGCTTTGCACGTTCCGCGGCGTGAACTCGCTGATCGGCGAAATGTACTTGATGGTACCGGGATAGCGCTTTCCCGGCCAGGCGTCGTTGGTAACTTCTACTTTCTGGTTGTCACGAATCTTTCCTAGTTTCGGCTCCGGGACGTAGGCCTTGACCCAGAGGTCTTCCTTGTACAGGACGCGGATAACGGGCTGGTTGGGAGCGACCAGGTCGCCCTTGCGGACGCTGATCACGTCGATCTTGGCTTTCTGGGGGGCACGGACCACAGACTCATGAATGTTGGCCTGCAATTCCTTGAGCCTGGCACGGGCTTCGTCAAGACGCGCCTTCGCCTCGTCGATTTGCTCCTGGCGCGTGCCGCGCATCAACTCGGCAAAACGAGCGCCGGCCTTGTACAGGTCCGCTGACGCCTCGTCCTTGTCTTCCTGCCGGGTGCCTCTGACGTGCATGTCGTAGAGGACTTGAAAGGAGTTCAGGCGGCCGGACAGGCGGTCGCGCAGGCCGAGGGCGGCGTCGTACTCGGCCTGCGAGGCGGCCTTCTTCTTGTAGAGGTCCTCGATGCGCTCGAAGTCTTGCTGGGCCTGGCGAAAATCGGCCTGGGCGCTGGCCAGGTCGCTTTTCGCCTTGGCGATCTCCTCCTCGCGCGGGCCTTTCTTCATGCGCTCCAGCCTGGCGCGAGCGGCCTCAACGGAAGCCCAGGCTGCCAGCTTTTCCTCCCAGCGCGGGCCGTTCTTCGCCCTCTGGTAGTCGGCCTCCATGGCCCGGACACGAGCTTCCAACTGGGCTCGCTGGGCTTCGAGTTCCGGTATCTCGAAGGTGACCAGTGGCTGATTCTCGCTGACGTCCGCGCCTTCCTCGACCAGGATTTCCTTGACCCGGCCGCCGACTTTCGATCCCAGACGCACTTCCTGAATCTCGACAATGCCGGAAAAGCGTAATTCGCTCTCCCGGCTGGAGAAGGGCGCGAACAAGACCAGACCCGTGGCCAGTGCAAGCACGATGGCAGCGCTGACAATCCAGGTTTTTTTGTTCACGGTCAAATCCTCGGACTCGCTTCGCCACCGGATCAGTTTATTATCATAAGAGAGACCGCGGAAATGAAAGCCCAATAACCGACTGAACGTAGCCAACGCTGGACCTGCCGATGCCAAGCAAGAAGAAGAAGCCGACGACGCCCGCTCAGGTCACTCAGGTCACTCAGGTCACTCAGGTCACTCAGGGGGCGAGCAAGCCGATCCGCAAGCTGCTGGCGGCCAATCGTAGCGAGATTGCCATTCGCGTTTTTCGCACGGCTCATGAGCTGGAAGTACGCACGGTGGCGATCTACACGCACGAGGACCGGTTCGCGCTGCACCGCTTCAAGGCGGACGAGGCCTATCGCATCGGTGTGCCCGGCGAGCCGCTACGGGCCTATCTCGACATCGACGCCATCGTGGCCCTGGCGGTCGAACATGACGTGGATGCCATCCACCCCGGTTATGGTTTCCTGTCGGAGAACCCGAAGTTTGCGCGGGCGTGTCGATCGGCCGGCATCATCTTCATTGGCCCACGGCCGGAGGTTCTGGAAAGCCTGGGTGACAAGCTGGCGGCGCGAGCGCTTGCCAAGCGTGCCCAGGTGCCAGTGCTGTCCGGCGGCGATGAGCCGGTGCAGGATCTGGGCGCGGCCCGCAAGCTGGCGGAGAAACTTGGCTTTCCCGTGATCGTCAAGGCGTCGATGGGCGGCGGCGGCCGGGGCATGCGCGTCGCCCGCGATGCCGCCCAGCTGGACGATGCCGTCGAGCAGGCACGCCGCGAAGCCGGCACTGCCTTCGGCATCCCCGATGTGTTCCTGGAGAAATTCATCGTGCGCGCCCGGCACATCGAAGTCCAGGTGCTGGGCGACCATCATGGCAACATTGTCCATCTCTACGAACGCGATTGCTCACTGCAACGGCGCCACCAGAAGGTTGTCGAAATGGCGCCGGCGCCGAACCTGGATCCCGACGTGCGCCAACGCTTGCTCGACTCGGCTCTGGCGGTGGGGCGTGAAGCAGGACTCGACAACGCCGGCACGGTCGAGTTTCTGCTCGATGTCGATACCGGCAAGTTCTACTTCATCGAGGTCAACCCGCGCATCCAGGTCGAGCACACCGTCACCGAGGAGATCACCGGCTACGATCTCATCAAGTGCCAGGTGCTGATCGCCCAGGGCAAGCCGCTGTCCGACCCGGAGATCGGCCTGGGTTCCCAGGACAACGTCCAGCCGCACGGCACGGCATTGCAATGCCGCGTGACGACGGAAGACCCGGCCAACAAGTTCATCCCCGACTATGGCCGGATGACGGCCTATCGCTCGGCCAGCGGCATGGGCATCCGCCTCGATGCCGGCACGGCGTTTTCCGGCGCGGTCATCACGCCGTTTTACGATTCGCTGCTGGTCAAGGTAACGGCGTTCGGGCTGCGTTTCGTCGATGCCGCCCGGCGCATGGAGCGCTGCTTGCAAGAGTTCCGAGTCCGCGGCGTCAAGACGAACATCCCCTTCCTCATCAATCTGGTGACCAACGAGGACTTCCTGGCCGGGCGGATGACGACGCGCTTCATCGACGAGACGCCGGCGCTGTTTGACTTTCCGCAGCGGCAAGACCGGGCCACGCGGCTGCTGACCTACATCGGCGAGGTGATCGTCAACGGCAACAAGGAGATTCCCAAGGCCGGGCCAGGGAATGTCTTTCGCGAGCCCATCGCGGTGCGCTCGTACAAGTCGGCCGGGCCCATGCCGGCCGGAACGCGCGACCGCTTCCGCGAGCTGGGGGCTGAGAAATTCGCCGCCTGGCTGCGCAACGAGCAACGGCTCTACGTCACCGATACCACGATGCGCGACGCCCATCAGTCGCTGCTGGCCACGCGGATGCGCAGCTATGACATGCTGCGGATTGCGCCGCGCTATGCACGCGAGCACGCCGGGCTGTTCTCGCTGGAGATGTGGGGCGGGGCAACGTTCGACACGTCGCTGCGCTTTCTCAAGGAAGACCCCTGGAGCCGGCTGGCGGAGCTGCGCGAGCGCATCCCCAACATCCTCTTCCAGATGTTGTTGCGGGCCAACAACGCGGTCGGCTACACGAACTATCCGGACAACGTGGTGCAGGCCTTCGTCAAGGAATCGGCCCGCGCCGGCATCGACCTGTTCCGCATCTTCGATGCCCTCAACTGGCTGCCGAACATGCGGCTGGCCATCGAGGCGGCACGGGAGAGCGGCATGCTCTGCGAGCCGGCCATCTGTTACACGGGCGATTTCCTCGATGCCCGCCGGCCCAAGTACAGTCTTAAGTACTACGTGGAGCTGGCCAAGGAACTGGAGAAGCTGGGAGCGAACATCCTGGGCATCAAGGACATGGCCGGGCTGTGCAAGCCGCGCGCGGCGCGGGAGCTGGTACGCGCCCTGAGGCAGGAGATCGGCATCCCCATCCATTTCCACACGCACGACAGTTCCGGCGGACAGATGGCGTCGCTGATCGTTGCCGCCGAGGAGGGCGTGGATGTCGTCGATGCCGCCATGGGGCCGCTGTCCGGCATGACCAGCCAGGCGAACCTCAACACCCTGGTCGAAATGATGCGCTTCACGGAGCGCGACACCGGGCTCGATTTCGACGCGCTGTTGACCACGGCCGAGTACTGGGAAAACGTGCGCCGCTATTACGCGGCCTTCGAGACGGGGCAACTCGCCTCCAGCGCCGAGGTCTATCGCCACGAGATGCCGGGCGGGCAGTACACGAATCTGTACAAGCAGGCCGAGGCGCTGGGGCTGGCGCAGCGCTGGCCGGACGTTTGCCGCATGTACGCCGTCGTCAACGAGATGTTCGGCGACATTGTCAAGGTCACGCCCACATCGAAGGTCGTGGGCGACATGGCGCTGTTCATGGTCGCCAACGACCTGACGGCCAAGGACGTGCTCGAAGGCTCGCGCGAGCTGGCCTTCCCGGAGTCGGTGGTCGAGCTGCTTGAAGGCAAGCTCGGCCAGCCGGCGGGCGGATTCCCTGAGAAACTGGTGGCGCGCGTCCTCAAGGGACGCAAGGGCAAGACCGACCGGCCGGGCGCGACCCTGGCACCCGCCGATTTCGCGGCCGCGGCCAAGGAGCTGACCGGGAAGCAACAACGGCAGCCCAGCGAGCGCGACGTCCTGTCTTACCTGCTGTACGCACGCGTGACCGAGGACTATCTCGCCCACCAGGCGCTATACTCCGACACCAGCGTACTGCCCACGCCCGTGTTCTTCTACGGCATGCAGCCTGGGGAAGAAATCAGCGTGGACATCGAGGAAGGCAAGACGCTGATCGTCAAGTTCCTCACGGTGGGCGACCCGCACGTTGATGGCCGGCGGCTGGTGTTCTTCGAGTTGAACGGGCAGGCACGCGAGGTCCTCGTCCTCGATCATTCGCTGACGAGCCAGGTGCACGCCCATCCCAAGGCCGACGCCGGCAATGCCAAGCACGTGGGCGCTCCCATGCCGGGACTGGTGGTCGCCGTCGGCGTCGTGTCCGGCGAGCAGGTCGCCAAGGGTCACAAGCTCGTCACGCTGGAAGCGATGAAGATGGAGACGACCGTCTACGCCGAGAAAGCCGGCAAGGTTGCCGAAGTGCTGGTGCGGCCCCGGACCCAGGTGGAAGCGGGCGATCTGCTGCTGCGCTTCGAGTAGTCAAGGTGTTTAAATTTCGCGCTCGCGCGGCGACGCGCGAGCGCGAAACGTAAACAGCAGAATCACTTCTTCTTGCGTTGCATCACGACGAGCAAGAATTTCATGTCGCCCTGCGTCTCGGAAAACTCCTTGGGGCGTTCCTTCCTGCCGGGCTCGTTGGCACACCAGGTGAGCTTGTTCTTTTCAAGCTTGTAGATGCCGAGCGAGGTCATGCCTTCGTACTTCTTGCCTTCCTTCACCGACATGTCGATCGCGGGCGGGTCCTTGGATGGGTCGATCTTGAAAGTCCCCTTGTACGATTCATCGCCGATGACGGCCTTGAATTTGTCGCCGGTAAAAGTCAGCGAGCCTTCCTTCTCGCCGGCGGTGAAGATCCAGGTTCCCTGGATCGCTTTCTTGTCCTTGGCGGCATCGCCGGCCCAGACCAGCCCGACGGCGAGGAACATTGCCGTCACGATGGCGAGTCGAGTCTTCATGCAAGCGTCTCCGTGTTGAAGATTGTTTACCCTGCTTGCAATGTAGTGGTTCGAGGAGCGTCGGAAAGATGCTTGACGGACGGGGTGCCGATATGGAAGATGGAATTCATGAAGCGAACGAGTAGCATTGCGGAGACTCTAGCCGAGCGCCGCATGAGCTTGGTCGATCTGGAAGACGCGACCGGCCTGGACCGCAAGGTGGTGGAGGCGATCGTGCATGGCCGGTACACGCCCAGCCCGGAGCAGCGGCGTCGCGTGGCTGCCGCCCTCGGGGTCGATCCGCAGCACCTTGCCTGGGGCCACGCCAGCGAGGTGCAGCATATCCATGGCCACGGGCCGCAGTTCGGCAGGAGCCCCTGATGGAAACGGTCAAAGCAGTCGATGTGCTGTGCGTCGAAGCCCAGCTCGATGTCAAGCAACTCGCGGAGAAGGCCGGCCTCGACGAGCAGCGCGTGCTGGCCATCGTGCTGGGCCGCTGGACGCCGAGCCCGGCGGAGCGCGACAAGATCGCCGCCGTCTTCGGATTGACTCGGGAGCAAATCGCCTGGGGACACAAGACGCCCATTCAGCACATCTATGGACACGGACCGGCGTGACGCTTGGTCCCATTCTGGGAGGTCGATCGTGAAGATGACAGCAAGCCTGGCGGCGCTTCTTGCCCTCGTGGTGGTCGTGAAGCTGGACGCCGGCGGCGACAAGGACTTCAAGGCGCTGCAAGGAACGTGGTTGCTGGTGAGCGCCGAGCAGAACGGCAAGGAAATGCCCGCGGACATGCTCAAGACCGCCAAGCTCATCATCAAGGGCAACAAGCATTTTGTGAGCATCGGCGGCGAGAAGTGCGACGGCACGCACACGCTGGATGCGACCACCAAGCCGAAGTCCATCGATTCCATCGATGGGGACAGAAAGATGCTCGGCATCTACGAGCTGACGAAGGGGACATTCAAGGTCTGCTTTGCCGAGCCCGGCAAGGACCGTCCCAAGGAGTTTACCGGCAAGGAAGGCAGCGGCTGCTTCGTGCACGTGTGGAAGCGCGCCAAGAGCACGAAAAAGTGACGTGCCGCCTCACATCACCCGATCTTCTGCCCAGGGGCGCCGCTTGCCGGTGTCGAACTCCTTGTACTCCTGATCGGTGGCGTCGTGGATGGTTTGCGGGTTGAAGGCCGTGTTGAGATTCCGCAGTATCGGCACGATGTCGTCGTCCTGGTAGCCGATGCCCTTGATCTCGAAGCAATCCTTGTTGACGTCGATGATTCGCATGCGGTCCGGCCAGATACGGACCTTGCGCAAGGTCCGCAGTTCGGACCGCGTGCGCTTGAGAAACTCCAGGGCCTGATCGACTTCGCCGGCCTTGAATTCATGAGTGGCAAGTGGCTCGGTCATACAACCCCCGACTGACGGCTTCTCGACTGACGGCGTCTCGACCGTATGCGGGTTCGCGAGCGAACCGGCATGCAGTTGGCTTCGCGCTTGCGCGCGTGTTCATGGTCCAAGTCCCGGCAAGCGTCGCACGGGAGGTTTCTTCGGATTGGCGTCGTAGAGCGGCAGGGCCGGCTTGATCCATTCCTGCTCGAGATCACGAATGCGGGTTTCATGGCTCGGGTGGGTGGACATGAACTCGGGTGGGCTCTTGCCGCCACTGATCTTGGCCATCCGCTCCCAAAAGCGTATGGATTCACGCGGATCGTAACCGGCGGCAGCCATGAGCAAGACGCCCATGCGATCCGCCTCCGATTCATGCTTGCGGCTGTAACTGAGGATGCCGAACGTGGCGCCGGCGTTCAGCACCTGCATGATCTGCATGCGCTGCTGGACATCGAGTTCGCCTAGTGAGGCGCCGGCCGCCGCCACGCCGATCTGTGCGATCTTCTGGTGCATCATGCGTTCCGCGCCATGATGCGCCAGCGCATGGCTGATCTCGTGTCCCATGACCACGGCCAGGCCCTCGTTCGTCTGGGCAACGGGAACGATGCCGGTGTAGACCACCATCTTGCCGCCCGGCAGACAGAAGGCGTTGACCTCCTTGCTGCGCAGCACGCGCACTTCCCAGGCCATCTCCTGCGGTTTCTGCTCGGTGAGTCGGAGAAACTCCGGGTTCAGCGTCGCGTCGGCAAGGCGTTTCGTGATCGACTTGACCGCCTCGTCCAGCGGACCATGCACGACCTGGCCTTCACCAAGGACCTCCTGAAAAGCCTGGGCCCCAAGAGCCGCTTCCTGCTGGGGATTGAGAGCCACGTGCTGCCGCCGACCGAACGGCCCATCCTGGCAGCTTTGCACCATCAGGAAGCCAATCGCCACCAGCGCGATCAGAATCGGCGCGAGGCGCAGCATGCCTCGTCCGGAAGGAGCATCGGGTGCGGTCGCCACTGGTGGAACTCCGTGGGTGACAGGACATGCCCACGGTTTATGCTAGTCGGCGAATGGGAGCCGACAATGAGGTTCACGTTTCGCGCTCGCAGACGCAGGGCTTCAGTACTTCAACACAAACCTGCGAACGCGAAACGTAAACAAGCCACTAGCGCAGGCCGGCAAGCTCTTGCAGCACGTGCCAGTTCTCGAGCCGCTCTTGCTTGGCCCAGAGCAGCGTCTCGGACGGGTTGCCGTCCTTGTCGAAGTGCTTGGCGAAGCGGCCCTCGCTGCGGGCGAAGTCGATGAAGCTCACTTCCTCGTTCGTCTTCGGGTTCTTGTACCAGTCTTCCTTCACCGCGGGGTTGCCCTGCAGCGACATGCGCTCGCGGATGGTCTTGCCCTTGCGCGGATCGAAGATGAGCAGCGGGAAGGCGCGAGTATCGACGGCGAGGCGGGCCTGCTCGCCGGCCATGTTGTCGGCCACGCCGTGCTCCGGCTGGCAGGTGGTGTAGCAGCTAATGATGGCCGGGCCGTCGAACTCGAGAGCGCCCAGCACCGCCTTGTAAAAGTGGTTGATGTGGGCGCACGTGGTTTGCGCCACGTAGGTGCGCGGGTGCATGATGGCGATCTGGGCGATCTCCTTGCGGCGTTCCTGCTTGCCGCCGAAGGTCTTGCCGTGCACGCTCATCTTGGTGTTCTGCCCGGTGAAGGTGCTCGTCGAGGCTTGCCCGCCGGTGTTGGAGTAGACCTGGGTATCGAGGACGAAGACCTTGATGTTCATGCCGGAGGCGAACATGCGCGACAGGGCCTGGAAGCCGATGTCGAACATGGCGCCGTCACCGCCGATGCACCAGATCGGCTTGCCCTGCCAGCCCAGCTGGTCCCAGCGCATGCGCACGCCGATGGCGTCGGCCGGGGCGTTCTCGAACAGCGAGTTCGTCCACGGGACCAGGTACGGGTTGTACGGGTAGGTGGAGGTGTACACGGTGTTGCATCCGGTGGCGGCGACGAGGGCCCACTGGTCGCCGAACTTCGAGCCGGTTGCGGAGCACAGCATGCGCAGGGCGGTTCCCTCACCGCAGCCGGCGCACGAGCCGGCGCCGCCCACGTACAGGTGCGTCTCCTCCTTGAGCATCATGTCGATGAGCAGGTTGTCGTTGATGTACTTGGCGTTGGACGGGCCGATGTTCTTGAAGTAGCGATGCGCCTTGCGGGCGTCGTGCATGACCTCGTCGGTCTTGGGGATCATCTTGAGGGCGTCGTCGTCGCAGACGGTGACGCACTCGGCACAGCCCTTGCACTTCGACGGATCGATGATGATCTGGAACATGCCGCCCTCGCCGAGCTTCTTCTTGCCGGCGTCGTAGTACTTCTTGGTCTTTGACCAGAGCTTGCCGTACATCTCGCGATCGGCCTCGGGGATGAGCTTCATCTTCTCGGCCAGCTCGGTCTCGGACAGGACCTTGCCGAGGATGGCGGTGTCCGGGCATTCCGTCACGCAGTCCATGCAGCCGGTGCAGTTCTCGGTGATGTACTCCGGAATCTCGGGGGCGATGTTGCTGAAGTCGCGCAGCGTCGCTGTGCCGGCCGGGATGAGCGAGCGGGCCACCGTGAGGTCGGCCGGCAGGTCGCGCTCGCCCCAGCCTTCCTCGTAGCCGCGAATGATGCGCTCGTTGAAGTCGTGCACGTCCAGCACGGGCAGGCTGACGGGCTTGTAGCCCTGGTCCACCAGCGTGCCGTAGGAGTTGTTATTGAACGGGTCCTTGTCGCTGGCCTCGTTCATGGACGGGTTCTTCGTGCTCTGTCCGTTGGTTGCTATCATGAATTCTCCAAACGTAGATCTCAGGAAAGCGGCCTGCCAGGCCGAAGAGCGTTAGCGACGGATTATCAACTCTGCCGTCGCTAGCGCGTCCGGCTCGGCCAGTGTTGCGGACATTCGGCGATCATGCGCCCATGACGCTCCGCGGAATCTCCCTCAAGTCATTGTACCCGCGCTTGACGCAGTTGAGGTTGTCCTGGACGACGCGGTCGCCGCGCTTGCCGAAGTACTTGCGCAGGGCCTTCTCGACGCCGGCATACACCTGGTCGTCGTTCATCTGGGCGTCCTTGGCGTAAGGCGTGAGCTTGAGGAACGCGCCGAGGAGAACGATGCCCTGCATGCGCATTTGCAAGTCGGCCTCGGAGGCCATCTCGCGGGCAATCTGCACCATATCGGTGTAGAAGACGCGAACCTTCTTCTCACGGATGATGCGCTGCACCGAGGCGGGCATGTGCTTCCAGACATCGGCCGGCTCGGCGTGCGGCGACTGCATGAACACCGCCCCGCCTGCCTGGATGCCGTCCAGCGTCAGCGGATTCAGCATCGCGGTCGGGTCGTTGATGCACAACAGGTCGATGTGCTCGAGCTCGCTGTGCATGTAGATGTGCGAGTCGCCGATGGTCAGGTAGTAGGTGGTCGGCAAGCCCTTCTTCTCGGAGCCGTACTTCGGATAGGCCTGCACGTCCTTGCCGAAGACGTTGCCGGCGATGGTGGCGATGACCTTGTTGGTGGTGACGGAGCCGAAGCCGCCGACCGAGTGGCCACGCATCGAGAAGCCGCCCTTGGGCCGCAGGTCGGGGTCCTCGGTGCGCTTGAGCGCCAGGGCATGATCGATGCCGACGCAGAAGAAATGCTGGCCGTTCGGTTTCATCATGTTGTGGAAGGCGGCAATGATGTCGGCCGGCCGGACGTCGCGGCTGCCCAGACCGGCGGCGCCGTGATAGACCCGCGGGATGTTGTCAATCTTCTCCTGGCCGTTGACTCCCAGCAAAGCATCGCAGAACGCCGCCTTGATCTCGCGCGTCAGGTGATTGCCAGTCGTGGACAGAGGATCGTCCATGCGTTCGAACACGGTGAAGGCCGTGCAATTCTTGAGGGCGTTGACGATCTGCTTGGCGGCGAACGGGCGGAAGCAGCAGACGTTCAGGCAGCCGGCCGGGATGCCGCGCTTGTCGCGCAGGTAGTCCACCGTCGCCTTGCAGGTCTCCATGTAGCTGCCCATGCCGACGAGGATGAACTCGGCGTCCTCGCAGCGGTGCGCCTCGACGAAGTCGTAGCGACGGCCTGTCTTCTGATGGAAGAGTTCGAAGCACTCCTTGAGGATGTCCTCGATGCGGTCGTAGTACCAGCGCTGGGCAATCTTGCCCTTCATGTATGAATCCTGGTTCTGCACGACGCCGGACATCATCGGGTTCGCGGGGTCCATCAGGTTGACGAGTTTCTTCTTCGGGTCGCCGATGTAGTCCTTCATGAACTCCGGTTCGGTGAGGCGGACCGTCTCGACAGTATGCGTGGTGAGGAAGCCATCCTGGATATTGAAGAAGGGCGTGCACGAGGCTTCCGCGGCACGACGGGCAATCAGGCACAGGTCGCCGGCTTCCTGAGCGTTGCGGCCGAAAAGCATGCCCCAGCCGCAATCGGCCACGGCCATCAGGTCGTCGTGCCCGGCGTGGACGTTCAGACCCTGGCTGGTGAGGGCACGGGCGCCGATGTTCATGACCACCGGCAAGCGCTTGCCGGCGATGGTGTACAGGACCTCCTTCATGAGGACGAGACCCTGGCCGGAGGTGAAGTTGGTGACGCGACCGCCGGCGACGGCGAAGCCCTCGCAGATGGTGGCCGCCGAATGCTCGCTCTCCGGTTCGAAGAACAGCAGCGTGTCGCCCCAGAGGTTCTTGACGCCGTTCATGACGGCGGCGTTGTAACCGCCGCCCATGGTGGTGGAACTGGTGATGGGGTAGGCACCGGCCGCCTGCGTGACGTGAACCTCCACGTGCACCACCGCCTCGGCACCGTCGCAAGTCGTCGGAATTCCTGGGTATTCAAACTTGACCTCGCCGGCTTCCTCGATGGTCTGAGGCAGTTTTTCGCGAACCGCAGTCGTGCTCATTCCTGTCCCTTCCTTCGGCAAAATCGCTTTGGGGCGCACCCCGCCGTTAATCCAGGCAATCCTGGACCTCTGTTTCGGTCCCACGGGCGATGATGACACTCCGTAATAAAAGTGTCAAGGAGCATCAGATACTTTTATAGTGGATTGGCACGAAAAACGCAGCGCAATCTGGCAGAATGGACCACATTTCTCGCACTTCTTCGATCGATCGAGTCCAATCTGGGCAAATCAGGCGATCTACGCCTGGAGACGCGCGACAAAGTCCCGATGCTCCGGACTGGCCAGCCCCGCTTGCAGCACTTGAAGGACCCGCGCCATATCGCCGCCAATCATCGCCTGGGCGTCGAGCCAGAGGCCTGGAAACACCCGGCTCTTGAGATATCCGTCCGGCGAAGGCGCCAGGCGCTCGAACGTGCCGGCTTGCAGGAAGAACCAGTCAATCTCCTGGTCGAGCACTCGCCAGACGAGGTACTCGTGAATCTGGTTGCGTTCATACACTCGCAGTTTTGCTCCCAGGTCGATGCTCACCGAACTGGCAGCGATCTCGCCGATCCACTCGGGCGCCCCGGAAAGGTAGTCGTCGGCATCGATCAAGGCGTGTCCGCCAACCGTAGGATCCAGATACAACAACTCATCAGGCTGAACTTCGTGATCCACGCCGAGTCGAACCGTGGCATTGTTTCCCGCATGCACATTGGGCGTGAACGCTCGATACATCGTCAGCCAGCCCGCCAGGTCGTTGTGAGGCTCTGCGTGTCGCTTGGCGCGAACCGGAGATGACATGTGGACGACTCCCTCGATCAGCTCCGCCTTGGTATGCGCGGGCATGGCGTGATAGCGGCGCTCAAACTCGTCGCGCGTCAGCCGGTCGCCGTTCCTCCAGCGGTGGAACCCAGGCGCTCAGGGGCATGTTCATGCAAGACCTCCTGTGTTCAGTTTAGCCAGCCCGTTGGCCGAGAGCAATCGGGCCCGACGCATGCTGTGCCCCGCCCAGATCGATAACTTGGCAATTCTGTCCCGCGCGCGCTGGTTCTGACTTGTGGCACGGCTCCGTGGTTCTTCCACGCTAGAGCCCGGCGCTGCGAATCTTGCGCTTGGCGTCCTGGGCGAGCTTGCTGCGTGGCGAGCGCTGGACGAGGAGCTTGAGAACCTCGCCGCCGAACTTGCGGCCCTGGCCGTCGCGATCGGCGAAGTGGAAGCCGACGTAGTAAAGATCCTCGGGATCGAGCCACTTGGCCTTCTTGAAGAAGTCGAGGATCTCGGCCTCGTAGCCGTGCAGCAGCCGGCCGAGTTGCTGCAAGGCGGGATCGGCGTTGCGGGCCTCCGGGTTGAGGTCGTGGCGCGACAGCTTCAAGCCGCAGCCGGCCAGTTCCATGCGCAGCGGCGGGCTGCTCGACGGGTCCCGGGCCAGCATCCTGAGGTAGTTGACAGCTTCGGCGTATTTTTTCTTCTTGCGCAGCTCCAGGGCGCGCTTGCCCAGTCGGTCCGGCAAATCCTTGGCGTTGCCTTCGCGCAGCAGGTAGAAGAGTGCCTCGCCGCGGCGGTCGCCCGCCTCCAGCCACTTGCACGCCGGCGTGAACAGCGCTTCCATCCAGGCCGCGGGAAACTCCTTCAAGAAGCTGCCCAGCGCCTTGGCGAGCAGCCAGCACTTGTCCGGTGTATCGGCGTCGAGCAGCGCCTTGGCCAGCCCTTGCCGACCGTGCTTCAACCTGGCCAGCCGTCCGAGCGCCGCATCACGCAGCATCTGGTCGGGATGCTCGAGCTGTTTGAGCAGAGCGGCGGCAATCTCGGCGGTGTCGCGCTCGCCCAGCTTGTCGATGGCGAACTGGCGGACGGTGACCTCGGCGGCATCGAGGAGGGCGAGCCACTCGGCGTGCGCTTGCTTGCCGGGCGGCAAGCCCTTGAGCATCATCAGGGCCGGGGCGGCAATGCGGAAATCGCCATCGACAGCGCAGGCCAGCAGCTTCTTGAGGTGGTCCTTGCTGGGCGGCTCGGGCCACTTGCCCAGGGCTTGCAGGGCGGCGGCGCGCATCTCCGGGGGATGCGGCGGCATGGTGCGGTCCCAGAGGATGCTGGTGGCGCGGTTCTCGCCCAGGGCCGCCAGCAAGCGAACGACGGCGGCTTCCGACGCGAGGGCCAGCCCCTTCTTGTGGTCCTTGAGCAGTCCGAGCAGATGGTCGGCCAGGCTGCGGCGATGGGCGGGCGTCAGTTCCGGAATGCCGTTGATGAGCGAGCGCGTGGCGGCCTCAACCACGCCTGGGTCGGTGTCGAGGAGCGCATCGACGGCCGCGTTCTCGGCGCTGGAGGTGCCGGCGGCGGCCAGGGCGCCGGCGATGCGCCGTCGCAAGCCCGGCGCGACCTTGTCCATGAGGCCTTGCAGGGCGCGCGTCCCCTTGGCGCCGAGGCCGGCGACAGCGTGTGCTGCGGCTTCCGATTCCTCGCCGCCGGCCTGTACGCGCTCCAGGAGCCTTGGCAAAGCCTGCTCGATCTTCAGCTTGCCGATGGAGCGAATCGCCTGCTGGCGGACCGCGCCGTCGGCATCGTCAAGGCGGGTGCAGAGTTCCTCGGCAACGCCGGCATCGCGCTGGCCGATCTCCGCAAGCACGAGCGCGGCGGCAGCGCGCACGTGAGCGCCTTGATCCGATTGCAGCAGGCCCACGAGTTTCTTCGCGGTCGCGTCCGCCATGGTACGAGTCCTTGGTCCCTGAAAAGAGAAAGCCGGCGCACATTCATTGTACGCTGCGCACAAGGCACCGCTTGCGGTTTCAGGCGCGAGACTGCACGAGGCAAAATCTGGCTGGGCCTCAGGCTAGCGTTTGACTCTTGCCTTCGTTTTCTTGCTCTTTTGGCTCGCCCTGGGTTTGCGGCTGCCGGCCGCGGTTTGCTCGCGCATCTGCTCGTAGACCTCGATCCACTTCTTGACGGGGACGCGGGCGATGACCTTGCCGATGAGTTCCAGCGGCAGGTCGTCGAGTTTCTTGAAGCGGATGCAGCTCTTGCCCATGTCGAGCTTCTTGCCGGTCGCCTTATATTCCTTGATGAACCAGTCCTCGGTCGTCTTGTCGCCGTAGATACTCATCAGGTAGACCGCCATGTGGTTCTTTTGCGAGGCGAGGCAAGCGAAGGGCAACGGCAATTGCGGATCGCAGTGGTAGCCGGGCGGATACAGCGAGTGAGGAACGACATAGCCGATCATGCCATAGGACATTCTTTCCTCGAAGCCCCTGGGCAGGTTCTTGAGGATCACGGCGCGGACGGCCTCGATGGCCGTGCGGCGATCCTCAGGCAGTCCGGCAAGATACTCGGCAACGGTGACGGCTCGGCTCTGGACCATGATGTGCCTCCGGGAATGATGCCGTACTTGTATGGGAACATGCGGAAGGCCGCAAGCACCCTTGTCCGCATCCCCAAGATAGAGGACCCTGGCAACGAAAGTGAATTCGATCGCGTTGCCGTAAATGATGTTGCACAAGCTCTTTGCGGCAATCATCACAGGCTCGGATTCGTTGTCGGGGTGCACAGGTGGGGGTGGCAACGCAACGAATCCGACGTGTTGCGCGATGCTCTGCCTGGTTCGCAACAGAGCCTGGGGAACGAGGATTCGGTATAATGAAAGTTCAATCAAGGGCGGAGAAACCTCATGCAAGACGCAACGCTGGCGATGCCGATGCGGAAGCTGGAAACGCCCCCGGCGGCCGGCCCTGCCCTGTCGGCGCCGGCGCTGGAAGATCCGGCGCTGTACATCAATCGCGAACTGAGCTGGCTGGAGTTCAATCGCCGCGTGCTGGAGGAGGCCATCGACCCGAACGTGCCGCTTCTGGAGCGGGTCAAGTTTCTGGCCATCTTTTTTGGCAACCTGGACGAGTTCTTCATGGTGCGCGTCGGCGGCCTGCAGCAGAAGGTGCTGGCAGGCATCGCCGTCGGCTCCGGGGCGGACCGCATGCCGCCGCGGGACCAGCTCGAGCGCATCAGCGCCAGTGTGCGGCAGATGACGGCTGACGCCTATCGCTGCCTTTCGGAAGAGGTTCTGCCGGCCCTCGAGCAAGAGGGCATCGTCATCCGCGGCGTCAAGGATCTGACGGAGGAGAATCGCCGCCATCTGCGCGATCTGTTCCGCAAGGAAATTTTTCCGGTGCTGACGCCGCTGGCGATCGATCCGGGGCATCCGTTTCCACACCTGCTCAACAAGTCGCTCAACGTGGCCGTGCTGCTGCAACGGCCGAAGAACCAGGAAAAGCTTTTCGCCGTCGTGCAGGTGCCTGCGGTGTTGCCGCGCTTCGTCGCGCTGCCCTCCGAGAAGGGCCATGTCTTCACGCCGCTGGAGACCGTGATTCGACTGCACATGCCGGAGCTGTTTCCGGGCATGGAGCTGGAGCACGCCACCGTGTTTCGCGTGACGCGCAACAGCGAATACGAGATCGATGACGACGAGGTGGAAGACCTGCTGAAGGCCATCGAGGAAGAGATCCGCAAGCGGCGCCGGGCCTTCGCCGTCCGGCTGGAGATCGAGGCGGCCTCGCCGCCGGAAGTCGGGCAGTTTCTGATGCAGGCGCTGGACCTGGATTCGGCCGATGTGTACGCCGTGCCCGGCATGCTTGACCCGACGGGCCTCTTTCAGATTCACGGCTTGCCGGGCTTCCCGCACCTGCGCGACCCGCAGTTCGTACCGCAGCCGGTGATCGAGTTTTCCGGGACGCAAAGCCTGTGGTCGGCGATCCGGGCCCGCGACATCCTGGTGCATCATCCGTACGAGTCATTCGCGCCGGTGACGGATTTCATCGAGGCCGCCGCCGCCGATGAACGGGTACTGGCCATCAAGCAGACGCTTTATCGGACCAGCAGCGACTCGCCCATCGTCCGCGCCTTGCAGCGGGCGGCAGACAACGGCAAGCAGGTCACTGCCGTCATCGAGCTGAAAGCCCGCCTCGACGAGGAGCGCAACATCCTCTGGGCCCGAGAGCTGGAGAAGTCCGGCGTGCACGTGGTGTTTGGCTTTGTCGGGCTCAAGACACACTGCAAGGTCGCGCTCGTGGTTCGCCGCGAGGACGACGGCATCCGCCGTTACGTCCACCTGGCCACCGGCAACTACAACCCGCAGACGGCCCGTATCTACACCGACCTCGGCCTGTTCACGTGCAACCCGGATTTCTGCGACGACGCCTCGGCCTTGTTCAACTACCTCACCGGCTACTGCGAGCTGCCGCAGTGGCGCAAGCTCATCGTCGCGCCGAGCCGGTTGCAGAACTTCATGATCGAGAAGATCCAGCAGGAGACCGCCAACCAGCGGGCCGGCAAGGAAGGTCGGATCATCGCCAAGATCAACGGCCTGCTGGAGCCGGCCATCGTGCAGGCCTTGTACCAGGCCAGCCAGGCTGGCGTGCGCATCGACCTGATTTGCCGCGGCATCTGCGCGCTGCGGCCCGGCTTGCCGGGGATCAGCGACACCATTCGCGTCGTGTCGATCATCGATCGTTTCCTGGAACATAGCCGGGTCTTCTACTTTCAGAACCACCGCGACCCGCAAGTGTACATCGGCTCGGCGGACTGGATGGATCGCAACCTCAGTCGTCGCGTCGAGGTCGTCTTCCCCATCGAGACGCCGGAGTTGCAGAAACGGCTCATCGATGAAGTGCTGGCCATCTCGCTGGCGGACACGTGCAAGGCGCGCGAACTGCTGTCCGATGGCAGCTATCGCCGCCTGCTGCCCGAAGCGGGCCAGCCGGCCATCCGCAGCCAGGATCGCTTTCTCGACATCGCCGCCCAGAACGCGCACAAACGGCTCAAGGAAACCGTGCCCGAACCGCCCGCGATCCTGGTCGCCAGCACGCACCGCGTCCGGCCGAAGAAAGCCAAGCAGAACAAGTGAACCGGCCTGGCCGAAAGGTCGAGTATGGTTCTTCAGGGAGCAACATGGTGCGCCGGGAACTGCTAGACCCGCGATCTTGCTGCACGCAATACGAGAACGCGAGGAAGTTGGTCGTACGCATCTATCATCTCCTAAACGCCGGCAGCGATTGCGCCGAGCCTCTCGCGGAGCTCAACTCCCTCAGCCAGAAGCGCCTGTGCGTGTCGCAAATCGAGGATGCTGCCGAGTTGATCGATCCGGAAACCTTTGCCTATGAAGTGCTCGCGGACCTGATTCCGACCCCCACCGACCTGACCCATGCCGAGATGCTGGAACTTGTGGAAAAGCTGCTGGCGGATGCGTCGCAGGACAGCATCCAGCATGGCCATTGGTCCCGATGCCTGGAGGCCAATACCGGTGATCGCAGGCTCAGCCTGCTGCTACAGAGTCCCGAGCTGTATTTCAGGGATGGCGTTTCACGGAAGCTGACGGCCCAGGAGATACTGGATATAGCGCTCGCAGCGGGTGGGAAATCCACCAGGTAATGCGAGCGGGGCCTATCTGTGGCAGAATTCTCAAGAATCCCGATGAAGTGCCGCCGGTATGCCCGCTCGGAGCCAAGCATAACAAGTGAGCCGGCCTGCGGCCATGACCTGGAGGATGGTGATGTCACGGTCAGGTTCCGCTCGTCCCGGTTTGACGCGGACGGAACTGGTGGTCCTCATGACCGTGAGCGGGCTTGCGTTTTCGCTACTCATCATCGCTCTGTCTGGACATCGGCAACACCAGTTTCCACATTCACGCACAACCATAATGAACCATATCAAACAGATGGCCCTGGCTTGTCATGCCTTTCATGATGTCTACAAGCAGCTGCCGCCTGCGTTCGACAAGTTCGGCCCGATGAAGTTCCCCGCCTCCATTCATGTCCATTTGCTGCCATACATCGAGCAGGACAATCTGTACAAGAAGATCCTGCAGGACGGCGTCGTCGATGGCAACGCCGTTGTATCGCCCTACATTGACGCGACCCTGCGCGACCATGACGAGCACGGCGTGCAGAACAACGCCGCTAACTTGCGAGTGTTTTCCGATCGGGGGCGGAACACAGCTTTCGATCGCTCTATCCTTCACTTCGCTGCAATTGAGCCCGGTAGTGCCCGTTTCTCGGATTCATTCCCGGACGGGACTTCGACGACGATCATTTTAGCCCAAAAGCACGCACTGTGTGGCGAAGGCGGTAGCCGCTACGACGCCGCCCCAAATTCACCGTTTGCGGCTTTCATTGGCCAGAACCCGGCCAGGGTCGAAGCGCATACTGCAGACGCAACGGCGACTTTCCAGCTTGCCCCATCGCCTCCCGATTGCCGGACCAGCCCGCTGATGGCCCAGAGTTATTCGCAAATGGGCATTACCGTGGGTCTTGCGGATGCGGTTGTACGATTTGTTTCCAAGGACGTCAGCCCACGAACCTGGAACGCGGCCATGCACCCTAGCGATGGGCTCAAGCTCGATTCGGATTGGTAGCGTGTGGACTCAGCTTGTCTAAACCCTCGGCCTCACCGCCGCGTCGCGATCATGCCCATGCCGATGAAGATCGCCGGCGCGAGTCCGCAGATGAGGAAGCCGATCGAGCCTAGGATGATGCCGGTGATGGCGTGTCCTGTCCCTTTCGCCTCGGGATTGGCCTTCGCGTAGTTGTTGCCGAGAATGCCCAGGATGATGGCAATCGGGCCGAGCAGGACGCCGAGAAGCGGGATGAGGCTGAAGACGCCGCAGTAGTAGGCCGCCAGCGCCTGTCCATTCCGGTACGGGATCAGCGTGGACAGGGCATCATCGTCAGGTCGGCGCGGCCGGCGGCGTTCGCGGCGGTCGTCGTTGCTCTCTTCATCATCGCGCGAACGGCGCGGACGTTCGCGGTCGGCGCGTTCCACGCGCTCGCTGGGTCGCGGCCGGCGTGGCGGCTCACCTTCCTCGAACGCTTCATCGCTGGTTTGATTCATGTGCAGTTGTGAGATTGAGCAGGGCTTGACGCACAAGCCAGCGTGACAGTCGGCTCGCCAACCTCCAGCGTGTCTTTCCCGTAAGCAGACAATAACTATTCTAGAGAGTGGATTTGATTCGGCATGGCGATCCGCTGACCGCTGACATGACCTTCACACCACAAGAAGCGCTTGCTTGCCGCCGGCTCATCGAGCTGGCGCTGGACGAGGACCTGGGCGACGACGGCGACGTGACGAGCCAGGCCATGATCCCGCTGAGCCAGCGTGGCGGCGGGCGACTGGTGGCGCATCGCGACGGCGTGCTGGCCGGCATGCCGGCCGTGGAACTGGTCCTCAAGGCCGTCGATGGGTCCATTACTTGCGTCTCGGAGTGCCTGGACGGGACGCGTCTTTCCGGCTCGGGGACCATCCTCGCCCGCGTCCAGGGGCCGATGCTCGGCATCCTGGCCAGCGAGCGCATCGCCCTCAACTTTCTGCAGCGATTGAGCGGCACCGCCACCTTGACGCGCCGCTACGTCGACGCTGTTGCCGGCTTGCCTTGCAAGATACTGGATACGCGCAAGACTGCCCCCGGCTGGCGGCTGCTGGAGAAGTATGCGGTGCGGCAGGGAGGCGGCCACAACCATCGTCTCGGCCTGTACGACGGCATCCTCATCAAGGACAATCATCTTGCTGCGCTGGGAGGCGGGCTGTCGGCCATTCGCCGAACCATCGAGACGGCACGGCAAAAGTACCCGAATCTGCCTGTGGAGATCGAGGTGGACGATCTCGATCAGCTGACGACTGCGTTGCGATTTCAGGCGGACATCATCCTGCTCGACAACATGAGGCCGGCGCAGCTTCGCGAGGCGGTCAAGCTACGCAATGAACTGGCCGCCGGCGTGACGCTGGAGGCATCCGGCGGCATCACGCTGGAAAGCGTACGCGACGTGGCCGAGACCGGCGTGGACCGCATCAGCATCGGCGCCCTGACACACTCGACCGCGGCGCTGGACATCGCCCTGGACTACGATGCATGACGACGCCGTTGCCAGCCGCGCGCCGGCGGATCGGCTGGCGCGTCCTGTCTTTTGACCGCCTCGACAGCACCAACACACATGGTCTAACGCTTGCCGGTGACGCGAAAAATCACGGCGTGGTGATCGTTGCCGGCGCGCAGACGGCCGGGCGCGGCCAGCATGGGCGGAGCTGGCTGGCCACGCCGGGTAGCAGCGTGCTGATGTCCGCGCTGGTGTTCCCGCCGCCGGAATTGCGCCAGCCGGCTCGGCTAACCGCCTGGGCCGCGGTGGCCGTTTGCGACTTGATCAGACAGGTCATCGGCAAGCATGGCCGCATCAAGTGGCCGAACGATGTGCTCATCAATCAGCGGAAGGTGTGCGGCATCCTGATCGAACAGCGGACGGTCGGGCCGCATGTTGCCACGGTTGCCGGCATCGGCCTGAACGTTTCCCAGGATGCGCAGAGCTTTGCCGCCGTCAACCTGCCCGACGCCGGTTCGCTGGCGATGTTCGCAGACCGTGTCCCGGATGCCGCGGCCGTCGCGCAGATGTTATTGCCATGCCTGGACAGGACATACCAGGAGCTGGAAGCCGGCGATTCGGCCGCGCTGGAGCAGCGCTGGCGACATCATCTCGACTTGACGGGCCGGCAAGTCATTGTCGAAGGAACCCGGGCCACCTACCGCGGAACGATTCAGGACATCGGTTTCGACGAATTCCGACTGGAGTTGCCGGGCGGCGAATCGCTCCGGCTCGCGCCCGAAGAGATCCGCCACATCCATCAGGATCCTTAGAAACCGTGCATCGCCTCCTGGCGATGTCATTTCAATCCATCTCGACCTGGCTGCGGAGGATCTCGCGCTTCCAGCCGTCGCGATGCACGGGCCAGCCGTGCACGGTCCAGCCGTTCTCGCGAACCACGCGCGGCTTGCCCTGCGCGCTGACCTGTTGCTGACACTTCTTTTCGGCTGGCTCAAGGCGCCGGTGGACTCGCCAGGAATTGCTGCGACGACGGCTGACATTGTCATTGTCGATAATCGTCACCACGCAGGGATCCGGCAGGTCGAGAAAACGCCAGGCCAGGACTTCATGGCTGGACGTGGCATAACGTGGCTTCAAGGTAAGTAGATCGTAATCGAGGTCGCGGGCATCCGCCGGGAACCAGCGGTTGGGAACGAGCAAGCGATAGGCGAAGAGATTGGCAAGCGACTCGCCGGCCATGGCGCGGAACTGGGCCGGCTCGACGCCCAGCCGTTCCAGCAACGCGGGTTTCAGATGTTCGCCGATCTCGTGAGCGACGGTCCACTGATGGCGTTCTGCCGTCGGCTCCGGGCGAAGGTAAATGAGCGCTTTGCCGGCGCTGCGATGGGCCCGGCCGCGTTGCGGCTGACTGCGATCCAGGCACACGACCATGCCCAGGTGCCGCTGTGCCAGCATGATCGCATCGACCGGAGGCTCGGCAATGGCCGCCTTGTCGAGCAGATCGTCGATCATGCGATCCACGACGGCGAGCACTTCGTCGCGCGACAAGTCTTCGGGCATGGGACGACTCCAGGCCAGACGCAAGCACGTCATGGCACCCAGTCGCACTGCGGTGAGATGCTGGCGCAGAACTCGGCGAGCAGTCTTGCGGCATGGTCGAGATCGTCGAGACTCACCACCTCCACGGGGCTGTGCATGTAGCGATTCGGAATACCGATGACACCGGTGGCGACACCCTCACGGTTAAGCTGGATGGCATTGGCGTCGGTGCCGGTAGCGCGGGGAGCGCCGCGCACCTGAATCGGGATGTTGCCGGCGGTCGCGAGGTGATGCAGGCGGCTGAA
The DNA here is from genome assembly GCA_016873095.1 of Planctomycetota bacterium. Taxonomy (GTDB): domain Bacteria; phylum Planctomycetota; class Planctomycetia; order Gemmatales; family Gemmataceae; genus VGYC01. The sequence continues at coordinate 35,145 of VGYC01000036.1, forward strand.
GACGTGCGGGTTGATGTTGGGGCCGCGGAAGACAACGGGACCGTTGCCGAGCTTGGTCTCGCCGAGTTGCTTCTTGTCGTTGCTGGGGGTGTCGGCGGCGTGGCAGACATCGACGGCGATACCGAGCGCGGGATGGATGCCGTAGGCGCTCGTCGTGGCGCCGCGCAGACCGATCTCCTCCTGCACGGTGGAGACGCAGAATACCGCCGCCTTCATGGGTCGGCCACGCAGCAGGCGCAGCGTCTCCATGACAGTCCAGACACCGACCTTGTCATCCAAGCCGGGAGAAGTGACGAGGTTGTTGCGCATGTCGCGGCAGACAAGGTCGAAGGTCACGGGATCGCCTGGACTGACCAGGCTCTCGGCGTCCTTGCGGTCCCTGGCGCCGATATCGACCCAGACATCGTGAAAGTCCGGGACTTTCTTGCGTTCCTCGTTGGTCATGAGGTGCGGCGCCTTGCGCGACACCACCCCGGCGACAGGGCCCTCGCGCGTCCACACCGTCAGGTTCTGGCCGAGGAGGATTTGCATGTCCCAGCCGCCAATCGGCTGCACATAGAGAAAGCCGCTCTCGTCGATGAGTTGCACCATGAGCGCGATCTGGTCGCAGTGCCCGGCGAGCATGATCCGCGGCGACCCACCGGGATTGACGGCGGCGATGACGTTGCCGTGCCGGTCAGTGCGCACCTCGTCAGCCAGCGGCTTCGCCCAGCCGCGCACCAGATCCTGGACCGGCCGCTCATAGCCGGATGGGCTCGGCGTGTGCAGCAGGCTGGTCAAGAACGCTCGCGAGCTTTCGTGCATGATTGCAGAGACCTCATAGTCAGGATGTCGGTGGTCGTGAACTATCATACGGCGCGAGCCGGGCTGCGCCATGAGTGGTCGGGCATGTATAATCCATCGATGTACGGCCGAGCCGCCAACGGGTGCCGCGGGGATTCTCGCCTCGAGAGTGCAGGGTTTGCATGCGCTGCTGGCATATCTCATTGTGGCTTCTGGGCATGCTGACCAGCCCAGCGGCAGGACAGGAGTGGACACGGTTTCGTGGTCCGAACGGATCCGGCCTCAGCACCGCCAGGTCGCTGCCCTTTCGCTGGACGGAAAGCGATGTCGCCTGGAAAGTGAAGCTCGCCGGCACCGGGCATTCCTCCCCGGTTCTGTGGGGCAACAAGATCTTCGTCACCAGCGGCAATGACAAGACCGGCACGCGCATCGTGCAGTGTCTCGAGAACAAGGCGAGCCCGGCGCGTGAACGCCCGCAGTTTCTATGGCAAAAGGAATACTCCGGTCCGGTTTCCGGCAAGCATGCCGACAACAGTTTCGCGTCGGCCACGCCGGCCGTCGATGAGCGACAAGTCTATGTCACTTTTGCCAGCGCCAAGGACTACCTGGTGATCGCTCTGGATCACGCGGGCAAGGAAGCCTGGCGCATCGATCTGGGGCCGTCTCGTGCCGGCCACGGCTGCGGCGCCTCGCCCATCGTCCACGATGGCATGGTCATCGTACCCAACGATCAGGACGGCAAGAGTTGCGCCGTCGCGCTCGACACCAAGTCGGGAAAAGTCCGCTGGCGCATCGAGCGCAAGAGCCGCACCGCGTACGGCACGCCGTGCATCTTTCAGCAGTCGGGCAAGCCGGCGGAGTTGATCCTGGTCAGCTATGAGCAGGGCTTCACCAGCATCGACCCGCGAACGGGCCAGACGAACTGGGAGGCAGACGTGTTTTCCAAGAAGCATGTCGAGGGGGCCATCGCCTCGCCGATCATTCACGGCAACCTGGTCCTGGGCACGTGCGGCTGGCTCGGTGTGCAGTATGAAACGGTGGCGCTGGCGCCGCGGGCCGACGGCAAGCGGCCCAAGGTCACGTATCGAATCGAGAAAGTCGCGCCGCTGGTGCCGACGCCGCTGGTTCAGGGCGATCTGCTGTTCCTCTGGAATGACCGCGGCGTGGTGACGTGTGCCGATGCCGAAATCGGCAAGACCCACTGGCGAGAACGCGTGCCCGGTTCCTACTACGGTTCGCCGGTGTTTGCCAACGGCCATCTGTACGCCATGTCGCGCGAAGGCGACGTCGTTGTCCTGGCGGCCGACAGGAAGTTTCGGCTGGTCGCGCGCAACTTGCTTGGAGAAGGCAGCCACAGCACGCCCGCCATTGCCGGCGAGACGCTGTACCTGCGTACGTTCACGCATCTGGCTGCCATTCGCGCGGGAAAGCCGCGCTGACGGCGTAGGGCGTTATTTCTTGGAGTCCTGATCCGGCAAGTATTTCTTGACGAGCGTGCTTCTGCCTTTCTCGAGGCGCACGATGAATGCTGGACGTTGCAATGTACCGTCCTTGAACGACAGCGGGCCGGTCAGGCCGGGAACATCTTTCAGCAGTGCCAGTTCCTTCTTGAGATGATCGGGGGTGAGTTCGGTCTTGGAATTGCGGATGGCCTCGAACAGCAGGCGGGCGGAGTCGTGGGCCAAGGCGGCGTGCACGTCCGGCTCGGCGTTGTTCGTCTTGGCAAACTCGGCGACAAAGTCCCTGGCACGCGGGGTGTCCAGGTCGCGGACAAAGGCGGTTGCCAGGTACACGCCCGCTGTTTCCGGCGACTCGAGCAGGACCTGAGCAGCCCCATCCTCGCCGCCGAAGAGGACAACCGCCGGTACCGGCCGCAAGGCCTTCAATAGCGCGGGCAGATCACGCGCCGAGCCGGCAAAGAGCAGCACTCCCGGCTTGGCGTCCGCGACCGCTTTCGCCAGTTCGGCGGCGGGAGGATTCTTGCCGAAGCGCAGCATCCGTGTCCGGCTTGTCGGCTGAGCTGCCGCGACGAAGGCTTCCGCAAGGGCTAGCGAATCTTCACGGCGGTCATCGACAACGACAACCATGCCGGCCGTCGCCTTCAGGTCATTGACGGTGAAGCGCGCCAGCGTCATTCCCTGAAATGAGGGCGTCAGCCCGGTGAGGAATACCAGGTCGCTCATGTCGCGCGTACGCAGACCGCTGGGAGACAGCAGCGGCACATGTGCCCTGTCGAGCCGGATGACCTCCGCAGGCGTGTTGCCGCCGAGCAGCGCGACGACACGATTGACGGAAACCAGGCGAATGGCTTCGCCTTCGAAGGCATCGAGCTTGCCGCGTGTGTCGGTGTGGCGAACGTGAATGGGGCGAAGCTGATCCTTGTCGGTCAGCGCTGCCTGTTCCTGCACTGCCAGGCGAATGCCGCGCATGGCCTGCTCGCCGGAGAGTCGATCCGGGCCGCTCAGGGTTGCTACCTGGCCGACATAGATGGGGGGAGGTCCGGACTTGCCGCCGCAGCCGGCCAGGGCGAATAGAGCAAGCCACAAGACAGGCAGCAGTCGATGGTTCATCATTGTCGAGCCGGATGGGCGACCATCATCGATACGTCAAGGACGCACATTGGGTCAATCTTATGGGCGGCTCCCCTCCGCATCATCAAGGCGTCTGGTGGACTTGCACCGCCTGCCGTTCCAGCACTTTCGCAGCTTCCACCTCGGCGAGTGGCGGACAGCAGCGGCCAACGGCTTCGCGCTGGGTCATGAGGGCGCCGCTTTCCGGAAGAAAGCGAACGACCCAGACCGGGCCGGGCGGTTCCAGGGCGACGCTTGCCAGGCGAGCGGCGAATATCACGCGTCGTGGCTCGGCAAAGTCCGACTTCTGGAATAGCGACAAGCCACCTATGTCCAGTCGCGCCGGGTCGCTGCCTGCAAAGAGTTCGTAGTTTCCCTGCACACGGCCATCAGGGGCTCGCGAGAGTTGCATGTCGAAGAGGATCGTCTTACCGAGAAAGCGATGCGGAAAGTCCGCCTGCCATTCGGCAGATGGCATGCTCATCGCATGGCGAAGGATGTCCTCGAGCGGCTCAGGGGCCAGGTCGGCCAGCAAGGAGGCCTCGCGAAAACACTGCGTCCAGCCGCGACGCTCGGCGAGCGGCAATTCATTGCCGGCGTCCTCGCGTTCCAGTTCCTGGGTAGCCAGGCGGAATTTCCCGAGCGCGAGATTGGCTCGCGCCGCCTGTAAACGCGCTGGCAAGTCGCGCTTGCTTGAATAGTTTGCCGGCTTCTCGACCTCGCCGGCGAAGTACACCTGATAGAGCAGGAAGGCGCCGGCGATCAGTAGTAATGTCAGCGTTGCCGCCAGTAGTGGGTACGTCCAAAGCCTGGCCTGTCCTTGAGTCGGCTCGTGAGCCGGCTGCGCATCCAGCGGCGGCAGCGGACTGCGCGGCAAGATGAATCGCTCGGCGGCACAGGTTGAGCAGGTGATGACCTGATAGGAATCCCGGCGTGTACCGGTCAAGATCTGGCCACAAGCGCAGGCAACGCGGTAAGGAGCCTCGGCATCGCGCGACGCGACTTGCAGATTCTTATCCATCGCCTTGGAGCTACGGTCGGGAGGCGAAGCGGTCAAGGCCACCGCGCCGTTGGACGGCAGCCAGGCGGAAACTCTCCCTTGTTGCTATACCCAGGGGCCGTCGATATTGCTGGGGACGGCGACGCGCTGGCCGCGCGACTGCAAGCGCTGGTATTCCAGTTCGAGCTGCTCGGCATGATTCTGCATGAACAGCATGGCCTGGCGTTCAAAACCGGGCCGATCGCTGCTCCGCAAGGCAGCATTTTCCGTCAAGAAGTCCTCGGTCTCCTGATCGATGCGTGCTTGCAAACCGGCCAGGTTGCTGCGTATCCGGGACCAGTTCTGCGCATCGGCGCCGGCGGCATTGAGCAGGAAATGCGTCTGCCACCACAAACTTTCGAGATCCGGTTGTGCTGAGGCACGGGTCACGGCCGCCGGCAGATCGGCGTCGAGAAACATCGGCACGTAGACACTGGCGCAAGGCGGGCCGAACGCGCACCAGGCCAGCGGTACATGCTCAGGATCGGCGGACAACCCGGCGATCAGGCTCATGCCGGTCGCGCGATCAAGTTTTCTGGATGCGTGCTGGCAGAGCGGCAGGTTCCCGGCTGGCTTGAGCGGATCCACTTCGGTCACGGTGCCGTCGTAATGGTCGGCCAGCAGGCGGCGGAGATAAGCCTGGTCGATGGTGCCGTTCTGTTGCTCGAGCAGGAGCGTGGCCCGGCCCCAGCGGCGCTGGGCCGCATGCGCGTCCGCACCCTCCTTGAGCAGGCTGCCGCAAAAGTCCAGTTTGCTGCCGTCGTCGCGCCACCAGCCCTGGTGGATCAGGTGGTCAGCCAGGCCGGGCGCAATGCGCTGCCAGTCCTGGCGAATCATGGCCGCGTCCGAGACAGCACGGACATCGTGACATTCAATGGACGCCCAGGAATTTCCCGCCGCCTCGACGAGAAACGCTTCGTGAGGATCTGCGATCAGGAAAACATGGTCGTCCCTGCCGCCGGCGTCCTGCGCGAACCGACCCTGGCCGTGTCGCGTGATGAACCCTGTTAACTGCTCGAAGCCCTGCCGGGCAGATTTGCAACGCTCCAGCACAAGCCGCACCAGGTCGGTCCCGGTCAAGCCAGGCTGGCTGCAGGGAATGCGCGAGTCCCAGTTCGCGCAGCCGGCAGCCAGGTGATGTTCGTTGAGTCCGTGCGACAATCCCCAGGTTCCGGGTGGCTGGCTACCGAGGATCGAGAACGTCTGGCGAACCTGCGGCAACTGAATGAATTGCGTGCTGAGGGTCTCGCCCAGGGCAAAAGATTTGCCGGCGATGCGCCGCAGCGCCGGACACTGGAGTGCCGGTCCATGGCAATTAGCGGCGAAAAAGGCCATCCCGTTGGCCGTCGCGGCCCCAAGGGCCGCCACCATGTCGCTTCCCATTTACTGGTGCTCCTTCCGCTGGTCGTCCGTGGCGACATGCTCCTGGCTTGCTTTCGCCGGGGTGTCGCGTCTCGTGCCAGCACAAGCCTGCACGCAGACGGCTTGCGGCTGGGACTTGCGGCAACGAACATTCATTGGAACACACTTCGGGGCGAAGGGCAACTGTGCGGCCGAGTGTTTTTTGGTTTTTCCCGCGGCGGCTGGAAAGACGTGCGCCCTGGGCAAGCCATGCCGCTGACATCTAGCGCTCGGCTGTCGAGATTCGCAAAACTGCCATGAGGTTGGAAAAGTCGTCCGTCCAGAGTCGAAGCCGAGGGTCGGGTTGCGCCGGTTGCCAGGCATGGCGACTCAGGTTTACCAGATCATCCGGCCGTCTCGCCAGCAACACCCACACCGACGGCCAGTAACCGTGCTCCCTGTCCATTCCACCGACCGCCAGGTCTCGCTGAATCAAGCAGGTCCAGGGCGGCTCGCAGTCGTGGGCCAGATTGGCCAGCACTGGCTCCAGGTCCAGAAAGCGATTCGAGATGTGAAAGGCAATGACCCCATCCGGCTGCAATCGCGAGCGATACACGGCCAGCGCTTCTTTGGTCAAGAGATGCACCGGGATAGCATCCGAGCTGAAGGCATCGACGACCAGCAAGCCGAATTTCTGTTTCTGCTCGGCAAGCCGTATCCGGCCGTCGCCGCTCACGACATGGATCGCGCCCTTCGCGTTCTTCAGGTATGTGAAAAAGCCGGCATCCGCTGACGCGATGTGGATCACCGCTGGATCGATTTCGAAGAATGTCCAGATCTGCCCCGGTTCCGCGTAGCAGGCCAGCGCCCCGGTGCCGAGCCCAATCATGGCCACGCGCTGGAGACGGCGGTCTCCCTGGAGGCTCTTGAAGAGCTGCCCGATGGGGCCCTTGCGCGAGTAGTATGTCAACGGTTCCTCCTGTCGTTTCGGATCGAGGCTCTGCTGACCGTGAACGATGTTGCCATGGACGAGCAGACGATAGCCCTTGTCGATCGTGACCCGATGGCTGCCGAAAAAGCTGCGTGCGCGATACTCCGTCGCCCCGTAGACACCCGGCAGCCAGCTGGCACCCAGCAGGATGCCGGCGAGACCCATGCCGAATCGCCTTGGCCGTCCCTTGATCAGATAACACGCCAGCAGAGCGGGACCATAAGCCAGTCCCGTTCGCAGCGGCCCCGCATCGATGCGGATCAGTAGCGTGAGCCCTGCCAGCATCATCGTCCCGAGACCAAAGGTCAGCAACCAAAGGACGTTCGTATCGGTCAGCAAGCGAATGACTATCGGCTCTTTCCTGGAAGCCGGCGCGACGGTCTCGCGGTGTGGCATCATGAGGCAGGCTGCAATCAGCGCGATCGGATACTCGGCAACGGTTGAAAACACCAGCGGCGCTACCAGGGCATTGAACAGGCCTCCGAGCACGCCGCCGACCGCCAGGCAGAGATAGAAGTCCGTCAACCGACTCGGGTGCGGACGGCTGCGGACGAGTTCTCCGTGGCAGGCCAGTGCGATCCAGGAAAACCCGGCCAGGTGCAGCCCCATTACCAGCAGCAGCGGCTCAACCGGCTTGATGATCAGCACCAGGACTAGTACCAGAACCACCAGCGGGACCCAGGGAGTAACGGCCCCCACGGGCACGACTGGTTTGTGTGCAAAAGCCACGATGAAGGTCAGCAAGTACAGCGTCAAAGGCGCCAGCCACAACAAGGGAACGGCGGCGATGTCAGTGGTCAAGTAGGTGGTCACGCTGAGCATCAGGCTGGAAGGAATCAGTGCCAGCGCGATCCAGCGAAGCCGGGTCGTGGCTGTCGGCGGCGGCGATGCGGCTGTCGCTGACAGCACACCCGGCACATCGGCCACGGCACAGTGCGCCGGACTGCGCCAGAACAGCACAGCCGAGGCAATGGTCAGCGCCGTGAGTAGCACATAGCCGGCTGTCCACCATTGCCCTTGCTGCGTGAGTGTCAGGTGCGGTTCGATCAACACTGGATAGGCGAGAAGAGCCATCAAGCTGCCGAGGTTGCTGACAACGTAGAAAGCGTAAGGGTTTCTCGCGCCCGCATGCCTGGTCTCCGCGAACCATCGTTGCAACAGAGGAGCGCCGGCCGAAATCAGCACGAAGGAGAGCCCGGCACCGATAACGAGCGTCTGCCAAAGCCAGAAAACTGGATTCTCCGTCTCGGGAGGGTCGGCTGGCGAGCCGATCAGGCTCCAGGTCCCCCCAGAGGAAGAAAGGAGAATCGCCAGCGGCACGAGCAGCAAGAGTGCATGCACGCCGGCATGAACACGGACGCCGAGACGTGTGGGAGCGAAGTGGGAGTAGGCATAGCCGGCCAGGAGGCCCGCCTGGAAAAAGACGATGCAGCCGTTCCATGCCGCCGGCGTGCCGCCCAGAAACGGCAGAAACAGCTTGCCGTACAAGGGCTGGACCAGAAAAACGAGCGCTGATCCCAGAAACAGCGTCAAGGCAAACGAGACGGCCAAGAGTTTCCTTTCAGCGAAGCCTCAGCCGACATAAAGATCCCGGATCGCTCTGCCGGAACTGATCGCGTAGGGCCGTGCCGCCGGGTCCTGGAAGTGTCCCTCCGGATCGATGCCCAGCGCAGCAAACATGGTAGCTGCCAGATCGCAGGGGGAGAGCGGACTGGAGCGCGGGAAGGCGGCAATGGAATCGGAGGCGCCGACGATCCTGCCACCGCGCACGCCGGCGCCTGCGGCAAGCACGGAGTACACCCGCGCCCAGTGCTTTCGCCCTGGAAGCCGACCGGCAAATCCGGGTTCAAGGGCGATGCGCGGCGACCGGCCAAACTCACCCATGCACACCACCAGCGTATCTTTCAGCAAGCCGCGTTGCTCCAGGTCTTCCAGCAGCGCGGACAGACTCACGTCCAGGCGAGGCAGCAAGTGGTCCCTGAGCGTGGGGAAAATGTCGTTGTGGGTGTCCCAGCCGAACTCGTCCTCGCCGGTCGGCGTCACGTCCTGGCCACGAATCATGTGATTCCACATCACGGTGATCCAGGGTATGCCCGCCTCGACCAGCCGCCGGGCCAGCAGACATGCCTGCCCGGAACGGTGCGGGCCGTAGCGCCGGCGAACCTGCTCCGGCTCGCGCGTCAGGTCGAAAGCGTGACGATGCCGCGGCGTCTCCAGGAACTCGTAGGCTTGCCGGTAAAGGTGGTTTCGCTCGAGCAGCAATCGGTCGCCTTGCCAGGCCTGGCGTTGATCATTGATCGCTTGCAGCAGCGAGCGTCGCGCCTGCAGGCGAATGCTGGGGAGGTCCGGCCGCGGCTGCAGCCCCGGCAGCCCGTGATGCAGAGCTGAAACGTCGCCGATGACTAGCGGCTCGTAGCCTCGGCCGAGCAAGCCGCCGCACTGACCCGGGCCCGGCTCGCGAGGCGTCAGCACCGGCCCATTGACATGGACCGCACTATATGGAAACTGATCGGTTGGCCGAACGCGTTTGACGATGGCGCCGTAGGTGGGAAAATCATTTGACGATGGCGGCGGATTGGACGATCGCCGCGCGTGAAACTGTCCCGTCAAGGCCAGGTAACAAGCGGAGCCGTGATCGACATCGTCGTGAGACATGCTGCGAATCAGCGCGTAACGGTCGGCCAGCCTGGCCACTCTCGGCAGGTGCTCGCTTACCAGTGTGCCCGGGACGCTGGTCTGGATGGCGCGAAATTCGCCGCGAATCTCCTGGGGAGCATCCGGTTTTGGGTCCCAGGTGTCGAGCTGGCTGACGCCGCCGCCCGTGAAGATGAGCAGCACCGATCTGGCGCGGCCGAAGCCGGCGAGCCTGCTTGCTGGCTGGCTGGAAGAGCGGGCGCGTCCGGGGACCAGCCCGCTCAGGCCCGCCACGCCGCCGACGCGCAGCCATTCGCGGCGTGTCAGCATGCCGTTCGAGCGCCGTTCATCGCACAGGAAGCGCAGCACCGCAGGTTACCCTCAATCAACTCAAACGACAGTATATCGCATCCGCGAGGGCGATTGAAACGTCATTGCAGTGGCTCCGGCTGCCAGCCGGGAGGATTGGGCTGGCCGAACCAGTGAGTCAAATCATCGTACTGCATGTACTCGATGACGAGCCCGTGCTTGAGGATGAATGCGACCTCGCCAAAGCCGCCGGGATTGAACGGTCCGAGGATCAGCTGTTCACCGCGCAGCGCCTGCTGAAGATCATCGACACGAAAAGCCAGGTGCGGCCAGTTCCATAGTTTCCAGAGCCCCTCCTGGTCGCGGGGCACATCGGGTCTGACCTTGGGACGGATGTACTCGATGCGCTGCGGGTGAGCACGCGGATTGGTGACCCACACGGAACTGAATTCGACCCAGCTCTCCCCTGCCTGTGGTTCGTCCGTCGGGATGCCGACATGGTCAAATGCCATTCTCAGCTGCTTCATGTGCGTGCTCCGAGTGCCCGTCTTCGACAATTCTGCTATATTGCCGTGGCCATGACTGACGCCAATGAAACGCGCGGTTCTGCCGGCGACGCCATCGCCCTGATCATCGCCATGGGGTTTCCGAGCTTGATGAGCTGGCTGGAATTTCGCGTGCTGCCGGCGATGGGCGGCGGCGAGCATAATCCAGCCTTGCAATCCGCGTTCGCGCTGGGCAAGGCAATCCAGTTTGCCTTGCCGTTGATGTATGTGAACCGCGCGGTTTGGCGAGGCCGGCCGCCCGTCTGGCCGGGGACGTTTCAGCGCGTCGGCCTTGGTCCTGGCATCGTCTTCGGTCTGGTTGTGGCAGCTGGCACTCTCGGCCTGTACTTCCTCTGGCTGAAGGACACACCGGTATTTGAATCGGTCGGCGAGCGCGTGCATGGCTGGCTGAAACAGTTCAATCTCGCCAATCCGACCGGCTATCTCTTGATGGCTGCCTTCATCTCGGTGCCGCATTCCTTTCTCGAAGAGTATTACTGGCGCTGGTTCGTCTTCGGCTGGCTGCGCAAGTTCGTGCCGTTGCCCTGGGCGCTGGCGCTCTCCGCCCTGGCGTTCATGTCACACCACGTGATCGTGCTGAGCGTGTATCTTGAGGGCTATTTCTGGGAGGCCGCGGTGCCGTTCTCGTTATGCGTGGCGGGCGGTGGTGTGGTCTGGGCCTGGCTGTACCACCGCACCGGCTCGCTGCTCGGGCCGTGGCTGAGCCACCTGATCGTCGATGTGTCGCTGATGCTGCTGGGCTACGATCTGCTACGGCATTACTGGTGAATCGCTTGAACGAGCCTGCGTCGCGACCGCGACATGCCGCCAGCGCCACTTGCCGTTGCCAATCACAAGTCTTCATCGTCATCATCGATGTCCAGCGGCGTGATATTGCGCGGGCGCTTCTTGTCGCGTTCATCGCGCGGCGGGTGGACAAGGCCGGCGCGTTCCAGGAGCGGCTGACTCAGGATATCCTCTTCCTCCTCGAGGATTTCCTCCAGGCGCTGTGCGGCCGCGGGCACATACTCGATGGTCCATTTCCTCTTGGCGATTGTGATGACATCCTTGGGGTGCAGAACCTTCTTCTGCACGCGGCTGCCGTTGACCTTGATGCCGTTGGTGCTGCCGAGGTCGCGTATATGCCAGCGGCCGTCCTTGTAGGTCAGCTCACAATGCAGCCCCGAGACATTGGCGTGGCGAAGGCAGATATCGCACGACTCGCGCCGTCCCAAAGTCAATGTGGGACGAATCAACGGAATTGGGTCGCCGCCCCCGACAGGAACGAGCTCCCCGTTGCATGCCTGGTTCATCGGGCGCTCCGGCCATGATGTGAGAATGAAACCGACAGGAGTTCCGCCATACGGACATCCTGTCCAGTACAGATTTCAGACTCCTACATCATAATTCGCGGAGGCTGCGGAGTCCAGAATGAAACGCTCCCAGAGAGCCCGTTGCGATGTACGACGAGCCAGTCTTTTTTCGGTTCTCACCAAGGGGCAAAAATCTCTTCCCCCGCAGAACTCTCGACTTCGTAAGAATAAGCCCGCGGTTGCAGTTTTTTTCAGAATTTTTCGACCATCCTCCAAACCAAACGGGGATATATTGTGTTGTAATGGTGGCGCCCGCCACCTTCCCCGTTCGGCATTGGAGGCCGTCATGAAAATCGCGATCACCAAACCACTTTTCGCCTGGGACGCCCTGGAGGATTCGCCGTCGCTGCAATCGCTGCGTGTCCTTCTCGAGGC